>NZ_JAWQJF010000024.1:0-8264 GCF_033447055.1 Sedimentibacter sp. | reverse complement strand
ATTCATTGGCTCAAGTCTTACTTTGTGCTTATAGTACCTACACTTTTCCGCCATTTTTTCTGCTAGTTTCTTTAAAGTTTCTTCTCGTTTTGTTCTGTAGTCTTCTACGTTAAATATAACTCTTACATAATTATTTCTGCGTTTATTTACAATCAAATTTAAAAGAAATTGAATTTCATCTAAATTTTTTCCTCTTTTTCCTATTATTATACCTTTGTCGTCTTCTCCAATTTTAACTATATCAACTTTTAAAATATTGTCGGAAAAATCTACTTTATAATCAGCTTCAATATCCATTTTCTTAAGCAAAATATCCAAAAATTTCTTTGTTCTTTCTTCCGGACCATTGGTAACCGAAACTTTTACTTTTGCATCTTTGCTTCCTATCAAGCCAAAAAAACCTTTTGACGGCTCATTAATAATTTCAATTTCGACTTCTTCTTTTTCAGCACGAAGTTCTTCTAATGCTGCAATTATTGCTTCATCAACAGTAAATTTTTCTATAGTTATACTTTTCATCTATTTTAATTCCTCCTTTGGATTTTTGGACGAATTCATAACAATATATTGTTGTATTAACTGAAATATATTAGAAACTACCCAGTATAAACCTAATCCTGCAGGAAACTGTATTGACATTACAAATATCATAATAGGCATAATCGTGTTCATTGATTTTTGAGTTGCCATTGCTTGTTCATTTCCTACCATCTGGTTAGACGATGTCATTTTAGTTGTCAAATATGTTGTAAGTCCTGTTATTATGGCAAGTATAGGAATTGCTGCTCCTAAAAACAGAAAAGACGTTCCAATAGATAAACCGTTTACCATAACTTTAGTTGCATTAATTTTAGCAATTATATCTGTTAATGGGAAAGTACCACCTAAACTAAATTCTTGTATTAATTCTTTTGTTAATAATACCCAATTGTTATCTTTAAAGAACCAAATTGTGTTTTCTGCAAATCCTAAATCTTTAATCCATAAAAAAGATTTATTAATTGTATCGAAAAAAGCCTGATCTTGGAAAATATATTTAACAGGTTGCTGTATAACATAAAAGAATGATATAAGAATAGGAAATTGTATTAACATCGGCAAACATCCTGCAAAAGGGCTGTAATTTGTTTCTTTATACAGCTCCATTTGTTTTCTTTGCAATGTTTGCGGATCTTTTCCATATTTTTCTTGAAGTTCTTTTATTTGTGGATTTAATTCCTGCATCATTTTCATAGACTTTGTCTGCTTCAATGTCAATGGTAAAACTATCAACTTGAAAATTATTGTTGATAAAATAATTGATATCGCGTAAGCAGAAAGATATTTAGTATCTAAAATAGATACCATATTATATAACAATTTAACAAGCATACCCATCGGTTTTGCTATAAAATCTAAATTCATTTCTTATCCTCCGTATTATTTCAAAGGATCATACCCTCCGGGATGGAAAGGATGACATCTTAGTATTCTGCGTATACCTAAGTATGAGCCTTTTATGAAACCGTATTTTTGTAATGCTTCAACAAAATATTGTGAACACGTAGGGTAAAACCGACAATGTCTTACACCACTGCTTGAAGAAAATTTTTGGTATATGCGTATAATAAAAATTAACAATTTACTTATTTTAATCACCCTTATATAAGTTTTTTCTTTTAATTAATTTCATATATGATTTTTCCAGACTTTTGTAATCTGATTCTGTTGCATTAACTTTGGCCATAAAAATAAGATCATAACTTTCTTTTAAATTATACTCATTTAATCTAACTATTTCCTTGAGTCTTCTTCTAATTATATTTCTTGAAACTGCTTTTTTTATTTTTTTTGCAGCAGTAAATCCAAATCTGTTATAACCATAATTGTTCTTTTTTATAAACAAAACAAGATTATAATCAGAAATTGAATTTTTACAATCATAAACAGACTTATACTCTTTGTTATTTTTTATTATTATCATTTTATTTCCTTACATTCCAAAATGGAATAAAAGGCCACATATGCGGCCTTATGCTGACAATTTTTTTCTACCTTTTGCCCTTCTTCTCTTCAAAACATTTCTTCCGGATTTTGTGCTCATTCTCTTAATAAATCCATGTTCGCTGCTTCTTTGTCTTCTTTTTGGTTGATAAGTTCTTTTCATTAGAAACACCTCCTTGTATAACAGATATCTATATAAATATCTTATATTTTCATATTTTTAGATTATAATATTTTAAAATATTTATGTCAACATATAAAAATATTATAGCTACTGTAATATACTACATTTTTCAGAATATTGCAATTATTTTTTGAAATAATTAAAATTAAATTGAAATTGTGGATAAAAAATGATAGTATGGTATGTATCTGTGGATAACTTTTCAAAAGTGGTATTAACTATGGACAACTTGTTCGCAGATTATAAAAAATACTGATTATTCAATTTTATCAATTGTTTACATTTTTTATAAACAATTGTGTACATCATAAAATTTAACATAAATTTTAAACTATAATCAACAAAATGTTAATTTTTTTATCAACATCTGGAGGAATAATATGAACTTTGAAGAACTTTGGAACGAAGTCCTGGAAATAGTTAAGGAAGATACAAATCAAGTAAGTTTTAACACTTGGTTTAAACCCCTTAAGATAGTAGCTTATAAAAATAACACCATCTATTTAGAAACAGCAGACGAATTTTTGAAAAATACTTTAAAAAAGAGACATTATAATTTTCTTAAAAATGCATTTACTTATGTATTAAAAAAAGAAACTGAATTAATATTTACTGTTTCCGGAGAAAGTATAGATAAAGATGATTTAAAAAAGAATATTTCTAACGGTTCATCTGAAGAAACTGATGCAATTAATACTGACCGAAAATTAAATCCAAAATATAGGTTTGACAACTTTGTTATAGGAAACAGCAATAGATTTGCCCATGCCGCTTCGCTGGCTGTTGCAGAAGCTCCGTCAACTGCTTATAATCCATTATTTTTATATGGAGGCGTAGGTCTTGGAAAAACACATTTAATGCACGCCATTGGTCATTACATTCTTGACAATAATCCTGATGCATACGTGTTGTATGTAACTTCTGAAAAATTCACAAATGACTTGATTAATTCTATTAAAGACGGAAAAAATGAAGAATTCAGAAACACTTATAGGAAAGCAGATGTACTTTTAGTGGATGATATTCAGTTTATTGCCGGAAAAGAAAGTACACAAGAAGAATTTTTTCATACATTTAATGCTTTACATGAGGCAAACAAACAAATTATTGTTTCAAGCGACAATCCTCCAAGCGAAATTCCAACGCTGGAAGACAGGCTAAGATCCCGTTTTGAATGGGGGTTAATAGCAGACATACAGCCACCTGATTATGAAACTCGTATTGCAATCTTAAGAAAAAAAGCAGAAGCTGAAAATTACAATGTACCTGATGAAGTAATAACATATATAGCTCAACATATACAATCAAATATCAGAAAACTTGAAGGTGCTTTAATTCGTATATATGCTTATGCTTCTCTTACTAACAAAAAGGAAGTTTCTCTTGAACTGGCACAAGAAGCGTTAAAACATTTGATATCGAATAATAAAAAAATTACTATTACAGATATAAAAGAAGTAGTAGCTAACTACTACAATATTTCTCTTGAAGATCTTATTTCAAAAAAGAAAACTAAAAATATTGCATATCCAAGACAAATTGCCATGTACATTGCCAGAAATCTTACTGATTATTCTCTTCCAAAATTAGGAGAAGAATTTGGAGACAGGGATCATTCAACAGTCCTTCATGCATGTAACAAAGTTATGGATGATATGGAAAACAGTCAGGAAGTTAAGAAAAATATTGAAGATTTAATTTCGATGCTAAATAATTAAAAATATGTTAATAAACTGTTTAAAGCTGTTTATAAATTATTTTTTTTAATTCTGTTACTTTTTTAAAAAAATAATTCATCCACAGATATAATTTTAAAAATCATTTAAAAATCAGTGTTATTTATAGTTTTAAACAAATTAACAACCCTACTAATATTACTAATAATTATTTTATATATTTCTATTAGAATTTTTCAATTTTAATTATTAACAATAATTTTAAAGGAGCACAAAATGAAAATACAAATAAACCAAAATGAATTGAATAAAAGCATTAATATTGTACAAAAAGCTGTTTCATTAAGAACACCTCTTCCAATTTTATCTGGCATACTCATAGAAGCCAAAGATAACATGCTTATAATGACTGCAACAGATTTAGATTTAGGAATAAAAACATATGCTACATGTCACATTGAAGAAGAAGGTTCAATAGTAGTTCAATCCAGATTAATTGGAGATTTTGTAAGAAAACTTCCTTCTAATTCCTTTGTAAATATTGAAACCATGGAAAATAACAAAATAGAAATTAAGTGCATAAATTCTGAAATAAACATACTTGGAAATTCTGCAGCTGAATATCCTGACAACACTTTTGACAATAAAGGAATTTCTTTCAATATTAAATCAGAATCTCTAAAAAATTTAATTAAATATACTTACTTTGCAGCTGCACAAGAAAATTTAAAACCAATATTTACAGGCTGCTTAATAGAAATAAAAGATAATTTATGTACTTTTGTAGCTTTGGACGGATATAGAATGGCATTAAAAAAAGAAAAAATTGAATATGATGGAGAAGTATCAGTAGTAGTTCCAGCAAAAACATTGCTGGAAATATTAAGAATATTAGAAGAAAACAAAGGAAATACTGAAATAGTAATATCTGACAGCCATATTTCATTTAAAATAGAAAGTACAATTATAACATCCAATTTACTTGATGGAAAATTCATTGATTTTGAAGGAATATTAAAAGATAACTATATTACGGTCGTAAAAACTGAAACGACAAAAATAAGGGAAAGTGTTGAAAGAGCTTCTTTGCTAGCCAAAGATGATAAAAATAATTTAATTATTTTAGATATAAAAGAAAACAATATGCAAATAAACTCTGCTTCTGAATATGGAAATGTTGAAGAAAATATATTTGTGGAAAAAAATGGAGAAGATATTAAGATTGGGTTTAATTCTAAATATTTGTTGGATTTCTTAAAGGTAATTGAAAATGATAAAATTACGTTAAATTTAATTGGTAAAAATAATCCTTGTTTTATAACACAAGAAAAAAAGGATGATTATATATACATGGTATTGCCAGTTAGAATAAGTTAGCAGACGACCCAAATTTTCGGTTTTTAAAATTTGGTGTTGGTCGCTAATCCTGAGCGAAGCGAAGGATCTTATTGATAAAAGATGAGATTCTTCACTGCGTTCAGAGCGTTCAGAATGTAATATGTATGATATAATATAAAGGAGTTCAAAATGGAAAAAATATATATCAGCACAGAATTTATAAAGCTTGATCAATTGTTAAAGTTTGTTAATGCTGTAGAAGGCGGAGGAATGGCAAAAAATGTTATTTTAGATGGCCTTGTAAAAGTTAACGGTGAGGTCGCTTTTCAAAGAGGAAAAAAACTCAGAGAAGGAGATATTGTAGAATTTAATAATGAAAATTATATCATTTCAAAAGAGGAAAAATGATAGTAAATAAATTAAAAATAAAAAATTTTAGAAATTTTAAAGAAGAGACAATTGATTTGAACAATTCCTTGAATATTTTTATTGGTGATAACGGACAAGGAAAAACAAATCTTATGGAATCTATTTATCTTTCTTCTATAGGTAGAACTTTTAGATTAAACAGTGAAAATGAGTTGATTAATTTTAAAGAAAATAAAAGTTGTATTGAAATTTCTATGGTTAAAAATAATTATAATATAAAAATTGAACTATTTTTGGAAAAAGGTAAAAGAAAACAAGTATTGGTAAATGGAATAAAACTAGATAAAACAGCAGAAATGATAGGCATTTTAAACAACGTTATTTTTACTCCTGATGATATGAAAATCATTAAAGGAAGTCCTATTGAAAGAAGAAAATTTGTCAATATAGATATTTCACAAATAAAGCCAAAATACAAATATTTGCTCAATAGATATAAAAAAATTATTACTGAAAGAAATATTATTTTAAAAAATTACTATACAAAAGCTGAAAATAAGGATATCATAAATATTTGGAATGATTATTTAATTAATACTGGTTTTGAAATTATACTTTTTAGGAATGATTATATCAATAAATTAAAAAAATATTCTGTTGATATTTATAAAGATATATCTGGAAATAAAGAAAAATTGGACTTAAGTTATTGCTGTAATATAGGTAGTTTGGATAATAAGGACAATGACAGAATAAAAAAAATGTTTAATGAAAAAATTAGTATGAATTTTAAACAAGAAGTTCTAAGAGGTACAACATTGTATGGTCCTCATAAGGATGACATTATAATTAAGATTGACGGAAAAGAATGTAAATATTTTGGTTCACAGGGACAGCAGCGTTCTGCAATTCTTTCTTTAAAGTTGGCAGAAATAGAAATTATAAAAGAAGAAATTGGAGAATATCCAATTTTATTATTAGATGATGTAATGTCTGAACTTGATAATAAAAGAAAAGGTTATTTGATAAATTATATAAAGGGAATTCAAACTGTTATTACTACGACAGATGATTATGATTTAAATGTATTGACTAAAAATTATAATAAAAATATTTTTTATATAGACAAAGGAAAAATTAGCAATATTACAAATTAGAGGAGTTTAAATAAATGGCAGATAAAATTAATATTCATTATGGTGCGGATCAGATTCAAGTACTGGAAGGTTTGGAACCAGTAAGAAAAAGACCTGGCATGTATATTGGCTCTACCGGAGAGAGAGGATTACATCAATTAGTTTATGAAGTTGTTGATAATAGTATAGATGAGGCATTGGCTGGATACTGTGATACTATAAAGGTTATTATTAACGAAGATAATTCAGTGGTTGTTGTAGACAATGGTAGGGGTATTCCTATTGAAAAAAATAAAAAGACTGGAAAATCAACATTAGAAACAGTTTTGACAGTTCTTCATGCAGGCGGAAAATTCGATAATGATGCTTATAAAGTTTCAGGGGGACTTCACGGTGTTGGAGTTTCTTGTGTAAATGCTCTTTCAGATTATTTAATTGCTGAAGTAAACTGGAATGGGAAAAGATACAGACAAAGATTTGAAAGAGGTATTTCAAAAACAGAAGTTGAATTTATTGGAAATACTGAAGATACAGGAACTACCATCACTTTTTTGCCTGATTCATCAATATTTGAAACAATTCAATTTAATTATACCATATTGAAGCATCGTATGCGAGAACTTGCATTTTTAAACAAGGGTATAAAAATTTCTCTGGAAGATAAAAGAGATGGTATAAAAGATGAATTTCATTTTGAAGGTGGTATAAAGCAATTTGTACAATATTTAAACAGTAAAAAAGAGCCACTTCATGAAGATATAATTTATACTGAAGGAAAGAAAGATAAAGTAGTTGTTGAAATTTCAATGCAGTATACTGATTCCTACAATGAAAATATATTTTCCTTTGTCAATAATATTAACACTATAGAAGGTGGAAGCCATTTAGTTGGTTTTAAAACAGCCCTTACTCGTGTTATCAATGATTATGCAAAAAAATACAATATCTTAAAAGAAAATGATGTGGCGATTACAGGTGAAGATATTAGAGAAGGAATAACAGCAATTCTTTCTATTAAAATTCCAAATCCTCAATTTGAAGGTCAAACAAAGACAAAATTGGGAAACAGTGAAGTTAGAGGAATTGTAGACAATATAACAGGTGAAGCTTTAAGCGGTTATTGCGAAGAAAATCCTAAAACAGCAAAAGCAATAGTAGAAAAATCTTTAAGATCAGCAAGAGCAAGAGATGCAGCAAGAAAAGCAAGAGATTTAGTCAGAAGAAAAGGTGCGCTTGAAGGTATGGCTCTTCCTGGAAAATTAGCTGACTGTTCAGAAAAGGATCCAAAATTATGTGAAATTTGTATAGTTGAAGGTAATTCTGCAGGAGGTAGCGCAAAAGAAGGAAGAGACAGAAGGACACAAGCTATTTTACCTCTTCGTGGAAAAATATTAAATGTTGAAAAATCAAGAATAGACAGAATATTGAATTCAGAAGAAATAAAAAATATGATAACTGCTTTTGGATGCGGAATCGGAGAGGATTTTGACATTTCAAAATTGAGATACCACAAAATAATTATATTAACAGATGCGGATGTTGATGGAGCTCATATTCGTACATTGCTTTTGACATTTT
>NZ_JAWQJF010000023.1:0-3634 GCF_033447055.1 Sedimentibacter sp. | reverse complement strand
GATTTTGAGTTAAAAAATGATGAAAAAAAAGAAGAAGGTATAGATTTTAATAAAGTGCTTGCAAAATTTTTGAAAAAATAAAGAGGAACAATGACAAGAACATGAGAAAAATATTAAAAACAACATCTATAATGATAGTATTATTATTTATAAGCATGCTCAATAAAGCAGCTTATGGAGGAACAATCAATATGGATATTAATGGGAATTCTGCTCAAACAGTAGAAATACTGGTTATGCTTACAGTAATTTCATTACTTCCGTCCATATTAATAATGATGACATCTTTTACAAGAATAATAATAGTATTGTCATTTTTAAAAAACGCCCTGGGCTTGCAGCAGACACCTCCAAATCAAGTATTAGTTGGAATAGCATTATTTTTGACATTGTTTATTATGTCTCCTGTTATTGATGAAATAAATGTTGAAGCATATGAGCCATACAAAAATGAAGAAATATCACAAGATGAATTTTTTAAAAAGGCTTCACAGCCAATAAAAGTGTTTATGCTTAAGCAAACTGGAAACAGTGAATTAAAAATGTTTAAGGATATGTCAAATGATGAAGAAATAACTAATACAGAAAATATTGAAGATTTACCTTTGACTATTGTTATGCCGGCTTTTATAACAAGCGAGTTAAAAAGAGCATTCACTATTGGATTTTTATTATATATTCCGTTCTTAATTATAGATATGATAGTGTCGAGTGTCCTTATGTCAATGGGTATGATGATGTTGCCACCGGTTATGATTTCAATGCCGTTTAAAATATTGTTGTTTGTTGTTGTTGACGGATGGTCACTTCTGTTTAAAACGCTGATTACAACATTTAATTTTTAAATAGGAGGATTTATGAGCGCATCCCTTGTTATGGAAGTTATGCAATCAGCTGCAGCGGTTGCAATTAAAATAGCAGCTCCAATATTACTGCTTAGTATGATAATAGGTTTAGCAATAGCAGTATTTCAGGCAGCAACGCAAATACATGAACAAACACTTACGTTCGTCCCTAAATTATTCATTACTGCAATTATATTAATAGTTTTTGGAGCATGGATGATGGAAGTTATGTCTGATTTTACCTACTATATATTTGATTTAATGCTTACAGTTTATTGATGAGGTAATGAAATGACATTTTCGGGAGATTTTACTTATTTTTTATTGGTTTTAGCCAGAATGAGCGGATGTGTTTTTTTTAATCAAATATTCGGAAGAGGAAATTTACCGTCAATATTTAAAGTATCACTTAGCCTGGTTTTTGCTATAACAGTCTATGGTATTTTACCTCCTGAATCAGACTTGATAATAAACACTGTAATTGAATATGTTTTTATAATAATAAAAGAATTGTTCATTGGATATTTAATTGGGTATATTGTAAGTTTATTTTTCAGTACGGTTGTAATAAGTGGTGAAATAATGGATATGCAAATGGGAATGTCCATGTCAAAAATATATGATCCAAGCAGCAACGTATCAGCTGGTATTTCAGGAAGTTTTTTAAACATTTTCACCATATTTTTGTTTTTTAGCGCAAGAGGACATTTGTCTCTTATACAAATTTTCATAACATCTTGTAAATTAATAAGTATTGGTAAGTTTACTATTTCGCAGGACTTATTTATGAACATGGTTGAAATGTTTTCGCAAATTTTAACGCTTTCATTAAAACTTGCAATGCCCATACTGGCAGTAGAGATAATATTAGAAGCAGGAATAGGAATTTTGATGAAAGCAATACCTCAAATACAAGTTTTTTCAGTGAATGTACAGCTTAAAATTATGGTTGGGTTATTATTAATAATGATATTAGTACCTACATTTTCAGCATTCATAGAAAATATGATGACTCTGATGTTTGAACAAATAGAAAATAGTTTAAGTGTATTAATAACGTAAGTAAATGATAAATAAAGGATAAAATATGGCAGGCGATGAAAAAACCGAAAAAGCCTCCCCCAAAAAAAAGCGGGATGAAAGAAAAAAGGGTAATGTATTCCAGAGCAAGGACGTTATAACGGTTGGGGTAATTGCAATATCATTTATAATATTGCAATTTTGGAGACCATACATCTATAAATTCACAAAAGAAGTATTTTTCAAATATATTTCACTTATGAAAACAACAAATGGCCTTAACGATAATTTTTTTGTTCAAGTTATGAAAGATATAACATATACGGTTTTTGCTTCAACAGGTATATTGATGGCTGCTGTAATAATTTCAACTGTTATAATTTCAGGATCACAAACAAAATTTTTAATTTCAAAGGAAAATATAAAGTTCAAATTTTCAAAATTAAATCCACTATCTGGCATTAAGGAGATGTTCTCAATTAGGGCAATGGTGGAAGTTATCAAGAATATAATTAAAATAGCAATTTTAGGATATGTAATATATTCTTCAATTATAGATAATTTGTATCAAGTTCCAAAATTGGTTTCAATGGATTTATTCTCAGGAATAGAATTTATAGCATCATCAATAATGGCAATAGTAAAAAGTGTGGTAATCGCATTTTTAGGAATTTCAGCTTTTGACTTTTTATACCAGTGGTGGGAATACGAAAAAAACATAAAGATGTCCAAGCAGGAAGTTAAAGAAGAGTTCAAGCAAATGGAAGGTGATCCTAAGGTAAAGGGTAAAATTAAAGAAAAGCAAAGAGCCATATCCATGAGCAGAATGATGCAGCAAGTACCGAAAGCTGATGTAATAATAAGAAATCCTACGCACTTTGCGATAGCTATAAGATATAACATTGAAAAAGATAATGCTCCAATTGTTTTAGCTAAAGGTCAGGATGACATAGCTATGAAAATAATTGAAAAAGCAAAAGAAAGCAATATAAGTATAGTTGAAAATATTCCCTTAGCCAGGGCTTTATATAAAAACACTGAATTAAATCGAGAAATACCATTAGAATACTATGAACCTGTAGCCGAAGTATTGGCATGGGTTTACAGGATGAAAGAAAAGGAACAAAGTAAAGTATGAAAAGCATATTAAATAATTCTATTTCGTTATTCATAATAGCAATAATACTCATGATAATAATACCATTGCCGGAATTTATGCTGGATTTAATGTTTATTATCAATATAGCTTTATCAATAATTATTTTGCTTACAACTATGTATATAAAAGAAGCTCTGGAATTTTCAGTATTCCCGTCACTGCTTCTAATAACAACATTGTTCAGATTGTCTTTAAATGTATCTTCAACACGTCTTATTTTAACAAATAGTGGAGATGCAGGTGCAGTAATAGCTACTTTTGGTAATTTCGTATTAAGAGGCAATGCAGTAGTAGGATTTATTATATTTTTAATAATTGTTTTAGTGCAATTCATTGTTATTACAAAAGGTGCAGAAAGAATAGCAGAAGTTACTGCAAGATTTACATTGGATGCCATGCCTGGAAAACAAATGGCAATAGATGCAGATTTAAGCTCGGGAATTATCACGGAACATGAAGCTAAAAGAAGACGAAACAATATACAAAGAGAAGCTGACTTTTATGGAGCTATGGATGGAGCAACAAAATTTGTAAAAGGTGACTCCATCATGTCTATTATAATAACTTTCATCAACTTTATCGGTGGTGTAATTATAGGCATGGTTCAAGG
>NZ_JAWQJF010000022.1:0-17121 GCF_033447055.1 Sedimentibacter sp. | reverse complement strand
GTCTGTTGGAGGTCTAGTGGGTTATTCTACAAATAATTCCGGCAGCGCAAATGATTCAATTGTGAGGTGCAGTTTCACCGGTAATGTGTCCGGAAATCAGCGAACTGGTGGCCTTGTGGGAACGCTGCAAGGAGGGCTATTATCAGAAAGCTTTGCGGCAGGAAATGTCAGTGGATTGAATACTTATACAGGAGGCCTTGTGGGCGTCATCGAATCAGCAAATGGCTTTGTGGCTGCAGTGGAAAATTCCTATGCTAGGTCCTCTGTGATGGCTTCCGGCTCTCAATATGTGGGTGGCTTAGCCGGCGCCAATTGGTGGGGAACTATTCATAACAGCTATTCGGCTGGTACTATTAATTTAGACGGCGTGACGGATTCAGGTGGATTAACTGGCACTATTTATACAGGGGCAGTTGCGGTAGACAGCTATTATGATTCAGAACTCTGCTTGCTTTCGGATACTGGAAAGGGAATTCCAAAAACTACAGAAGAGATGAAAGACCTTGCTACCTATAGCACTTGGTCCTTCCCAAATGTCTGGACCCTTAGCAGCGACAATAATGGTTATCCAGCTCTTGCATGGCAAGGATTTACTCATGATACAATTTCAAATGATGCTGAACTTTCAAGCCTTTCAGCAACAAATGCAACATTGTCACCTGATTTTCAAAGCGCTGTAACGAGTTATACCGCAATTGTGGCAAATAACGTTGGAAGTACTATAGTTGCCGCAAGCGCTAATGACAGCGGTGCAATAATTGAGATAAACGGCTCAGTAGCAACAAGCCAGCTGGTAGTCTTAAATGTAGGAAGCAATATAATTAATGTTGAAGTGACAGCAGAGGATGAAGTAACCACTAATGCTTACACAATCACAATCAACTGAGCAGCTGCAAGCGGTTTTTCCGGAGGCGGGGGAGAATCCACATCTCCAACCATTGTTGTAACGACAGAGACAAACAATGGAAGTACTTCCAATAGTATTACTGTTGATCCCAACGTTTCCTCTTACATAGCAAATGTTTCCATAACGAAAGCAATGACTAATGCACTTCTTGAAAAAGCGCAGGATACATATGGAGATGGAAAGGGAGATTTGATTGAAGTAAGGGTAGATACTCCTGCCAGTACAGAACAGCTTACCTTTAACATTTCCCAATCAGAACTGGCAAAAATCGCTGATGAAACAAGTGCGGACTTTGGTATTTCATCTCCTTTCATATCAATCGTGTTTGACGGAAAGGCAATAGACATTATTTCAGAAGTAGATAGTGATGGTAAAGTATTAATCACAGCGACCAAAATAGCTAACATGAACGGAAGGCCGGTATATGACTTAACAGTCATGAATGGCAAAACCCAGGTGTCCGACTTCAAAGGCGGTCACGCTACTGTGACCATTCCTTATGAACTCAAGCTGGGAGAGAATCCAAATGCAGTTGTAATTTACTATCTTGCTGATGACGGAACTTTTAAAGCAGTCAGAGGCCACTATGATGTATCATTGAAAGCAGTTGTTTTCAAAACAACTCATTTCTCTAAGTTTGTCATCGGTTATAACCCTGTAAGCTTTAATGATGTCGCTTCTGATGCGTGGTATAAGAACGCGGTTGATTTCATTGCTGCACGTGGTATAACTTCTGGCACAGGCGATAATATGTATAGCCCAGAGGAAAAATTAACACGAGCTCAGTTTGTTGTGCTAATGATGAATGCATATCAAATTAATACACAAAACCAAGGCGTTTCTAATCAGATACAGAATTTCTCTGATGCCGGCAACGCTTACTATACAGATTATCTGCTTACAGCAAAGGCCCTTAGCATCGTCAATGGTGTTGGAAGCAATATGTTTGCTCCAGAACAGGTGATTAGCAGGCAGGAAATGTTTGTGATTCTTTACAATGCCCTTGATGTTATCGAGGAATTGCCTCAGGCATCCAGTGATAAACAATTAATAGATTTCGGCGATGTGAATCAGATGGCCTCCTGGGCTCAGGAAGCGATGAGTGCATTGATCGAAGGCGGAGTTATATCCGGCAGTAATGGTATGTTGAATCCAAAAGTATCGACTACTCGTGCAGAAATTGCACAGATGCTCTATAATCTGTTATCAAAATAAATAAACCTAATTAGAACAGCAGCAAGGCTGGATAAAACCCATCTGGCTGCTGTTCTTTAGACAGTTGCGGGATTATGCAAAGCGAAATTGGAATAGAAAGCAAATAAATTAAAAAGAAAGACCGCATTAAAGTTTTTTACTTTTGTGTGGTCTTTCTATCTACTTTGCTTGAAGAGAGTCGGTTAAAAATTTACATGTCTACTCAAATTACTTTGATTAACTCCACTTTGAGGATTTTTATTTGCTATTGTCTTACTTCTTCAATAGATTTCACAATACTGTGAGTTATTGGCTTCCATTCAATTTTTTTAAATAGTGCTACAATTGAAATCGGAATATAAGTAAAAATGAATAATGGGAACGAAAACATATATTTTATTTTATTTTTTGTTGAAGCATTTATTTGTTTCCATTC
Source organism: Sedimentibacter sp. (assembly GCF_033447055.1). GTDB lineage: Bacteria > Bacillota > Clostridia > Tissierellales > Sedimentibacteraceae > Sedimentibacter. The sequence goes on along the minus strand of NZ_JAWQJF010000022.1, from coordinate 14,584 downwards.
TGTTATAGTTGTTATTAATCCCAAAGCAAATAATATTGCATATGAATTTGCAAAAGTCATTATTACAGCACCGGATGTTTCTCTTATAATTTCAGGATAAGTTTCTATATTAATTAAACCAACCGTTAAAAAAGCAAGATTTAATGTTACGCTTATCAATGTTAAAAACAGTGCAGGCATAATAGTCATCAACATATCATAACAGCTGAAACTCTTCTTTGTAAATATGCTTTTAGTCAATATTTTGCCATATTTTGCGAATACCTGATAAAAGCCTTTAGCCCAACGAAGTCTTTGATTCCAAGACTGTTCAAAAATATATGGTTGTTCATCATACAATACTGCATTGCCGCAATACCCTATTTTTTCGCCTTGTATTGCATTATCAATTGAAAATTCAATGTCTTCTGTAAGAAGGTGATGCTTCCATCCGTTGTTTTTTCTTATCACATCATCACTCACCATAAATCCCGTACCTGAAATTGCACAGCTAGTATTCAGCATCATTCTTGCATTGTTAAGATATTTTGCTTCTCTTAAAAACCATAAAGAATAACCTGCTGATAACCAATTTGTATCATAATTTTTAGAATTTCTGTAACTTGTTATTATTTTATATCCATTGTCAAAAACTTTGTTCATTTCAGCTATATAATTTTCATCTAATAAATTATCAGCATCAAAAACAAAATATCCTTCATATTTTTCATTGCGATTTATAATTAGTTTGAAAGCAAAATCAAGGGCATATCCCTTGCCTACATTTTGTCTGTTAAATCTTTCAAATACAATTGCTCCTGCTTCTCTTGCTACATCAGCAGTGTTGTCAGTGCAATTGTCTGCTACAACATAAATATCTACAAGCTCAGTTGGATATTTCTGCTGTTTAATGCTGTTTATCAATTGACCTATTACTGTGCTTTCATTTCTTGCAGCAATAACAACTGCAAACTTGTGATTTTTCATTGCAACCATTACTTTTTCTTTTTTGAATAAAGCAACAATTACATAATATCCTTGATAAAAATATAATCCTGTAAATAATAATAATATTATGAAATTAAATATATTTATAAACGATAACAATTATATACCTCCACTTTTTGTTGTTTTCGAATTGTAAGTATAACATTTAAACAATATAAATCAATTAAGTATTTCTTAATTTTCGTTTAATATTTGTAAAAACGTTTATCAGCAAGAACATTTTAATTATAAAGGCATTATTATTATTACAATATTAAAAATTTTTATCCTTTCAAATAATTCCTTAAAATACCTCAAGTTATGTTATAAAAACTTAAAATTTGATTATGAGTAATCATAAGATTGTTGAAAAATGAAAATTAATTGACACTTTCGAAGGTATATATTATACTATAAGTGTTACTAATATAAATTAGGAGTGAATTATAATAATGGATGATGACGGTGTAAGTCAGGTCACAATAATAATTTTTTTGTTGTTAATGTCAGCATTTTTTTCTGCAAGTGAAACAGCTTTCAATAAATACAACAGAATAAGAATGAAAAATTTTTCATATTCAAATAATAAGAAGGCTGATTTAGTTATAAGATTAGAAGAAAATTATGATAATCTAATGTCAACTATACTTATTTTCAACAATATTTTCAATATTTCAGCAGCGTCTTTAGCACTTCATATGTTTTCCAAACAATTTAACAATTTCAACGTCGTAATATCAACTTGTATAATTATTTTAATCATATTGTTATTTGGAGAATTGTTGCCTAAGGGGTTGGCACAGTTTGCACCCGAAAGATTCGCAATGTTCGCTTCACCTGTAATGTTTTTATTTATTTTCATATGTACACCTGTCAATTTTATTGTTGTTACATTTAAGAAGATGTTTTCAAAAATATTCAAATCTGAAACGCTTCCATCAATAACAGAAGATGAACTAAGAACAATGATTGATGAAGTTGAAAATGAAGGTGTTATAAACAAGAACGAAAGCGATTTAATTCGTTCTGCAATTGAATTTAATGAAACAGTTGTAGAAGACATTTATACACCCAGGATAGATATTGTGGGGATTGAAGAAAATGAAAGTTTGGAAGTTATAAAGGAAACATTTTTAGTCAGTGGTTATTCGAGGCTTCCGGTTTTTATAGGGGATATGGACAACATAGTGGGTGTATTGCACGAGAAGGATTTTTATCAGGCTTTAAATCGCAAGGAAAAAGAGATTAAAAAGCTTGTTTCCAAAATTATTTTTATAACACCAAACAAGAAGATTTCTGAACTATTGAAGGAACTTCAATTGTCAAAAGCTCACATGGCAGTAGTTATTGATGAATATGGCGGAACTGAAGGCATAGTGACTATGGAAGATATTATTGAAGAACTTGTGGGAGAAATATGGGATGAGCATGATGAAGTTATTGAATGGTTTAAGAAGATAGGTGAGGATAAATACCTTATATCATGCAATGCAGATATCGATGACATGTTTGAATTGTTTGACATTGAACCTGATGAAGAAATTGATGTTACTACTGTTAACGGCTGGATAACAATGCTTTTTGAAGAAATTCCAGATGTAGGCGGGAGAATTGTCTACAAAAATTTAGATATCACTATCACAAAGGCAGAAGCTAAAAGAGTTTTAGAAATTCAAGTAGAAAAAATTACAAAAGAAGAAAATTTAACGATGTAGTTTATTAAATATATAAATAAAAAGAATGGATGCATTAATTGTTCATTCTTTTTTTATTATTAATATTGCTGAAGAAATGAAAAGATGTACTAATCTAAAAATAAATTAATATAAATTATATATATATTTGTTGAAAGGATTGATTAGTTGAAAAAGTTGTGGGCAGGATTAATATTGCTTGGGCTGCTTTTTTCTTTTGTTAATGGAAGTCCAAAAACAGTTACAAATGTATTAATGTTTGATTTGCAAAAATCAGTTCAATTAATTATAAGCTTATTGCCTATAATGGCATTTTGGACAGGAATGATGCGAATAGTTGAAAGATCGGGCATTTTAAATAAGATATCTCAATTGCTAAAGCCTGTTATAAAGTTCCTTTTCAAGGATGTACAAAACAACACAAAGGCAGTGAATGCAATAGTTATGACAATTGTTGCCAATATGTTGGGCATAGGAAATTCTGCTACGGCTTTTGGAATAAAAGCGATGCAGGAAATGCAAAAAAGCAATAGAAATAAAAGATTGCCCAATAATTCAATGTGTATGTTTATAATAATAAATGTTTCATCAATTCAGCTTATTCCTTTAACTATAATAAAATTAAGAGCTGACTCAGGTGCTGCATCACCTGGAGATATTTTGATGCCAACACTTATTGCAACAACATTTTCTACGATAATTGCTATATTGCTTGCAAAATATTATGAAGGGAAAGAAATATAATGAATATGTCTGATTTGATTTTACCTGTACTGATTGGAGTAATATTGATTTACGGTATTCTTAAAAAAGTCGATATATATTCTGCATTTGTTGAAGGTGCATTGGATGGAGCTAAATCAGCAATTAAAATATTTCCATACATATTGGCTGTAATATTTGCAATTAATTTATTCATTCAATCCGGGGCAGAAAATTTTATTGTAAGTATGTTAGAGCCAATAACTCACTTAATTGGTTTTCCACCTGAATTATTGTCTTTAGCAATTATTAAGCCATTGTCCGGAGGAGGTTCTTTGGGTGTTTTTCAATCAGTATTAGATAATTATGGTGTGGACACATTTATTGGTCACAGTGCATCTGTTTTAATGGGTTCATCAGAAACAATATTTTACACGGCTGCTGTTTATTTCGGATCTATTGGAATAACAAATACTAGGTATACAATTAAAGTTGGCCTTTTAGCCCATTTTGCATCCATATATGCCGCTATTATTTTAAGCAAATATATGTTTTAATTATTTTTTGTATTTTACATATCGAATATATCCTGCCAAAATGCAAAGATACCTGACAACAAGAAAACATCACCGATGCTTATGGTTTTAGGGAAAGGGTAGGGAGGAGCAATTGTTATTATATCACAAAGCAATTTGAATTTTGTATCATTTGTAAGCAATGAATGTATTAAATCCTGCCCGTTGAGAAGAAACTCTTTTTTTGACTCAACATCATTGAGTATTTCTGAAACAAGAACAGGCATTTTAAAATCATTTGATGCTATAGCAATGAAGTTTAACAATGTGCCCATAAAGAACAGCATCATGTAGGATTTTTTAATGTTGAGTGATGTTACATAAATTATTGCTATATAAATTAACCAGCTAAAGGATAAAATTCTGAGCAAATTATTGTCAGTATATTTTTTGAACAAAAATTGGGCAGTAATTTCAATTACTGCCATGAGTATCAATACTTTGTAACCTCTTATTTTTATTTTATTTAACGAAAAATTAAATTTTCTTTTTCTTATTAATAAACTTAAAATTGCAAAAAAAATCGACAGTAAAGAAATTAATATTATTTCAGTAATCATAATTCACCTGTTATTCGGATAAATTGTTATATGCAGTTCTTAAAGCTATTATGGCATCATCAACTATATCTGGATTAAATTGAGTTCCTGCATTTAATTTTATTTCAGACAAAGCAACATCCAAACTTAAAGAATGCCTGTAAGGTCTGTTTGTTGTCATTGCATCAAATGAATCTGCTATTATTAGTATGGATGTTTCTAATGGTATTTCATCGTGACTAAGACCATCCGGATATCCCTTGCCGTCATTTCTTTCGTGGTGATGCTTTATTATATCTGCCAGATTTGCCAGGTAGCTTAAATCAGAAATTATAGTCGCACCTATCGCGGGGTGTGTTTTTATCGTATCAAATTCTTCTTTATCTAATTTTCCATTTTTATTTAAAATATTTTTATCAATTCCAATTTTTCCTATATCGTGAAGAAGTGCTGCACTTTTAATAAGGTCGATTTTATTTTGAGGAAGACCTAACTGTTTTGCTATACTTTCTGAGTATACACTTACACGTATGGAATGACCGCTTGTGTAAGGATCGCTTGCTTCAATAGCACGTACAAGCACATTCATTGTATCAAAATAATTTTTTCTCATGTCTATATAAAGTTTAAATGTATATCGTGCAAAAATCAACGGAATGAAAAACAAAAGTATTCCGCCAATACCATAACTGTTGTAAGAAAAAGCGATTATAATTCCTAAAAGACTTACCAAAACAACATTCATCATCATTGCAAAGAAAATATCTTTCCAAATATCTAACATTTTTTCTTTCAACAATATTGACATTAGTTGTGCCATGAAAAGAGTATTAAGTGATAGGTATACAATTAAGGATATGGTACCAGCTAAAGGATTGAAAAATTCAAAACCAAAATTCACAACTTTGTCTACAGCAATATATGCTATTCCTGCTATACCACCATTAATGAAGTATTGGCTAATATTGAATATGGATTTGTATATTGGATTATTAAATATATGAACTCTACCTCTGCCATCAACATATGGGCATCTAAATGCAACACCTGCAGCTGCAATAATTGCTGTAGTCAATGGATTTGTTAATAATATTGCTGAAAATATTAATGTAAAGCTTACTGAAACACCACCTATTTTAGGCAACAATATTAAGAATGTTTCTGCTACAGCTGATAACACGGAAAAAACTACAAGCAAAACATAGTCTTTTATAGTGTATGTTTTTATTAAATAAATCATAAGCATAAAAGCAATAAATGACAATGCGGAAATATAAGCATATAATTTTATGCTTGCTTGTGTTTGTTTTTGCGTTTTAATTTTACTTTTTATCGTATTTGTACTATCTACCATTTTTTTCCTCTTATATATGAAGGGCTGACTTTTTAAATTAAATACTATACCCAGCTGAAGCCTGCGCCTGCAGCTAATACTAAAGATACTAAAGAAGCTATTATAGGCATTAATTTTTTCATGAGAAACCTCCTACAGAGAATCTCTGATCGGTTCGCTAATAGAACAGGAAGGTTTCGCTTCGCTAATTTTGAAATATTTGTGTCAGCCCTATCATTCTTTTATAAACAAACAAATTTTTCTGTTGATTGCATTTAATGATGCTTTAATAGTTGAATCAATTTTATTATTTGTTATTATGGAAGAACCAATTAGTACATTTTCTCTTCCGTGGTCTATATGTGTAATAGACGCAAGCATTACTTCATTGCCGGCAACTTTTGCAGATTGAATGTCTTCAACTATGAAACAGTCTAAATCTATGGCTTTTTTGATGGCATCTAAAGTTGATAAAGCTGCTATCATGAGAGTGTTTTTTTCTGATTTGATTCCTTGGGCTTCTCCAATAAATTCTTTTTCATCCCAGCTAAGCTTAGTGTGTATTTTTATTCTTTCAGCAGTAGTTTCATTTGTATATCCTTCATACAACAGTCTAAAATCAGTGTTGATTGATATATTTTTATTAATTTGTGCCACACTGATTATTTTATAATCAACATCTATGTTGAAATTAGACAGCAACGCTGTACGTATATCCCTGGATATTTGTTTTGAATGTCTGCTGCTATCAGAAAGTACGTGTATTTCGCTTATGTTATTGTTAGAATCAGAAATAATTTTACAAGACATGACAGATTTAATATTTGCTAAAAAATACTCAACTTCATCAAAATTCATAATATTCCTCCAAACGTTATACTACACAACTTGATTATAATACAAGTTTCTTTATTTTTCAACAATTAATTAACAAATTTTCATAATTTTATTAAATTTATACAAAAAAAACACATCTTTTCGACAAAATGAAAAAATGTATTTATTAAATTAATATAGTATTTATTTATTCATTTGTTTATTGAAATATTTCAGAAGGCCTGTATATATTGCCCAGGCTGTTTTTTCTTGATATTCATCCGTAACTAATTTTTTTTCTTCTTCTATGTTTGATAAAAATCCACATTCTATCAATATAACAGTTGTATTGGTGTCATCTAATATTTTAATTCCTTTTTTTACCTGGGGGACCCTTGTGTTGCTTGTATCAAGCATATCTTTTAAATTGTCCTGCAATATTTTTGCAGCAATTTTTCCGTTTTCATTTTTGTTTTGATAAAATACTTGAGCACCGTAATATCTTTCTTCAGGAAAGTAATTAATATGTACAGAAACAACTAAATCAGCATGAGAATTATTTATAGCTTCAACTCTGTTTTTTAAATCTTCATTTTTCTTAGCTCTTATAGTATCTGATTTACTTGTATAAAGACCGTTATCATCATACCTTGTCATTTCAACTTCAAATCCGCTGCCTTCAAGAAAATGCATCAATTTTTCGGATATAGCTAAATTTATTGTGGATTCTCCTATTTCTAAATTACCGCTGGCACCCTGATCAACACCACCGTGTCCCGGGTCAATAAGAATTTTTATTTTTTCAATTTTTTCTCCTTCTGATGCATTGATGGTTTCTGTAGTTTTACCTATATTAAAAAATAAAGACAATAACACTATGATTACCAATGCTATTGAAAACACTATATTTACTTTTTTAAATAAAACCTCCATTACATCCTCCGTATTTATTTTCTTATTTAAGCTTATGATAAGCTGTATTTAATATTACAAAAAATAATCTTATAATTGACAATCAAATTTTATTTATATATAATGGACTTAACTTAATAGTGAAATTTGGTAACGAAAGTTTTAATAGGGAAAACAGTAAAATCTGTTACAGCCCCCGCTACTGTGAAAGGTGATAAAGCTCTTAGCCACTGTGTGAACATGGGAAGGTGAGCATTTAGATGAACCGATAGTCAGGAGACCTGCCAATTTTGAGTGTAATGATTTTCGGGAGGATTATCTATGATGAGTTCGATATTGTACGACTTTGTATCTTCCAAAATTGGAAGATTTTTTTATGCCCTAACCCCATTTTTCAGAATGGAAGTGAGTTTGTTATGAAAGAATATATGGTTAAAAACGGCAAGAAATTAAGATGCGGATTCACTACAGGAACATGCGCAACAGCTGCGGCAACTGCAGCTGCCGCAATGCTTTTTACAGGAGAGACTGTGGAAAATGTTTCTGTGAAATTGCCAATAGGTGAGATGTTATCGATTAATATAATGAATCCTTGTTTTGATTTAGAAGGTGTAAGTTGCTGCGTAAAAAAGGATAGCGGAGATGATCCGGATGTAACGGATGGAATTTTGGTATATGCCAAAGTAAAGCTTGACGATACAGGTGAAATTAATATAGATGGAGGAATTGGAATAGGCAGGGTTACACAAAAAGGTTTGGATTGTCCTGTAGGCGGTGCAGCTATAAATTCAGTTCCAAAAAAAATGATTACAGAAAATCTCCTTAGAATTTCTCAGCAATATAAATATAATGGAGGAATAGATGTGCTTATTTATGTTCCGGAAGGGGAAGAGAGAGCTAAAAAAACTTTCAATTCACATTTGGGTATAACAGGAGGTATATCTATTATCGGAACAACAGGAATTGTTGAGCCTATGAGTGAAAAAGCATTAGTTGACAGTCTGAAATTAGAAATTAATATCATTAAAGAAAAGGGATATGAAAGGCTTCTTGCATTTCCCGGCAATTATGCAGAGAGATTTATTGATCAAACTCTTGGTATACGAGGGGAAAACAGTTTAAAATTCAGCAATTATTTAGGAGAAGTTCTGGATTATGCAGTTGAACTTGACTTTAAAGAAATTTTAATTGTCGGTCATATTGGAAAAATTGTGAAAGTTGCAGGTGGAATGATGAATACCCATTCTAATAATGGAGACTTCAGGATGGAAATTTTCAGCTGTTATTCTGCATTATACGGAGCAGATAAAGAAGTAATAAAAGAAATATTATCATGCGTTACTACTGAACAAGTTTTAGTGATATTGGAAAGAGAAAAAATATATAAGCAAGTTATTAAAAAAATCAGTGAAAGAGCTGAATTTTATATAAATAAAAGAGTGAATAATAAAATAAAAACTAAATTAATAATTTATTCTAATGATAAAGGATTACTGAATTAAGGAGAGATAAAATGATTTATTTTGTAGGAGCAGGTCCCGGAGCAGTGGATTTAATAACTATTAAGGGTCAAAAACTTTTATCCGTAGCAGACGTTGTTATATATGCGGGATCCTTGGTTAACCCAGAACTTTTAAATTATACAAAAAATGGATGTGAAATTCATAACAGCGCACATATGACTTTGGAAGAAGTTATAGATAAAATAAAAAAAGCTGAAGCAGAAAATAAAATGACGGTAAGGCTTCATACAGGGGATCCGAGTATATATGGAGCAATCAGAGAACAAATTGATTTGTTGAAGGAATTGAATATTGAGTACCAGGTTGTTCCTGGGGTAAGTTCTTTTTGCGGTGCTGCAGCTGCTATAGGTGCAGAGTATACGTTGCCAGATGTGAGTCAGACTGTAATTATTACTCGTATGGAAGGAAGGACTCCTGTTCCTGAAAGAGAAAACATCAAGTCTCTTGCAGCTCACAAATCTTCAATGGTTTTATTTTTAAGTTCTAGTTTGGCGGAAGAGTTATCAAAAGAATTAATTGCAGGAGGATATGAACTAGAGACGCCTGTGGCAGTAATTTATAAAGCTACATGGCCGGATGAAAAAGTATTTCGCTGCACAATAGAAACACTTCCAAATACAATGAAAATAAATAAAATAAATAAAACTGCATTAATTTTAGTTGGAAATTTCCTTGGAAATGAATACAAAAGAAGTGAGTTATATAATCCTGCATTTACTCATGAATTCAGAAAGGCAGAAAATGAATAGTTTATATATTTGCATTTTTGGAGGAACTACTGAAGGAAGACTTTTTGCAGAGTTTTTATCTAAAAAAAACATCAAAGCAGATTTATTTATAGCTACGGAATATGGGCAGCAGTTTGTTAAAAATATTGGGAATATAAATGTTTATCAAAAACGCCTGGATGAGAAAGAAATGACAAATCTTTTTTTGAAAAAAAAGTATGACTACGTAATTGATGCAACTCATCCGTTTGCAAAAATAGTTTCAGAAAATATTATTAAATCGACATATGTAAGCGGTACTAAGCACATTAGAATTATAAGAAATTCTTATGAAAATAAATGCTGTAAATATTTTGACACATTAAATGACTGCGTTGATTATTTAAAAAATAAAGAAGGTAACATATTGCTTTCGACAGGCAGCAAGAACCTTGATAAATTTACAATTGTTAAAAACTATGAAGAAAAAATGTATGTAAGAATTCTCCCGATGGAAAGTTCTTTAAAAAGATGCATTGACCTTGGATTTTCGAATAAAAACATAATTTGCATGCAGGGACCATTCAGCGAAGAATTGAATGTTGCCATGCTTAAAAGCACAAATTCCAAGTACATGGTTACAAAAGAAAGTGCAAGTTCCGGAGGTTTTGATGAAAAAGTACAAGCATGCATCAAAACGGGTACGGAATGCCTAGTAATCAGAAAACAATATGAAGAAGGATTGACTTTGGACGAAGCATGCAGATTATTTATGAAATTACGTGATGAAAGCGGTGAATAAGTGAAAAAAGTGTATATCGTTGGAATTGGTGTTGGAAATAAATGTTTCATGCATCAAAAATCAATAGTTTCCATTGAAAAATCAGAGTGTCTCATAGGTACTAAAAGAATGCTTGATACTTTCTCTTACTTAAATAAAGAAACATTTGAAAGTATAAGTGCAAAAGAAATATATGATTATATAAATAATGATAATCATAATATTTTCAGTGTTTTAGTTTCAGGAGACGTCGGCTTTTATAGTATTTCTAAAAAATTGACAGAAATGCTTATGGAAAATGAACAAATTGAAATTGAAAATATTGCAGCTGTCAGTTCTGTACAATATTTTTGCTCAAAGTTGAATTTGTCCTGGGATGGTATGAAACTTGTGAGTGCTCACGGGAGAAATATTAATATTATTTCAAATGTTATGTTCAATAAAAAGGTGTTTTTGCTCACTGGCGGAGAATTTAAACCTAATGACATATGTGAAATTTTGACTTCGAAAGGTCTTGGTAATTTATTGGTGAGTGTTGGAGAAAATTTATCTTACGAAAATGAAAGAATTATTGAAGATTCAGCTTCCAATATAGCAAAAATGAATTTTGAAAGTCTTGCAGTCATGATTATTCAAAATCATGAAGCTCTTGACTTAAGTGTTGGTTTAAATTCCATAAAAGACAGTGAATTTATCACAGGGTCATCACCTATGACTAAAAGCGAGGTAAGGACTATTTCAGTAAGCAAGCTTAATCTAAAAAACGATTCTGTAGTCTATGATATTGGAGCAGGAACGGGTTCAGTTTCAATTGAAACAGCATTAAGATTAAGCAATGGTTCGGTATATGCCATAGAAAAAAATGAGGATGCAATTTTATTAATCAAAAAAAACATTGAGAAATTTAAAGCATACAACATTGAAATTATAAAAAACGTTGCACCCGATGGATTAGAAATTCTTCCAAAACCTGATTCCGTGTTTATCGGGGGAAGTAGCGGAAATTTGAATAAAATAATTGAAGCAATACTCAAGAAAAACCCATTTGTAAATTTGGTGATAAATACCATAACATTGGAAAATTTAAATGAATCTTTATTATGCATGGAAAAATATAAATTCAATGATGTAGAAATAATAAATGTTGCAATCTCAAAAGCAAAAAAAGCAGGCTCGTACAACATGATGATGGGTCAAAATCCAATTTACATAATAAGCGGCAGAGGAAGTGGTTCAAATTAAAACAAAATGCAATATACCAAGAATTATGATTGCAGCATCCGGCAGCAACAGCGGTAAAACTACAATTACAACATCACTTTTAAAAGCATTTTCTGAAAGAGGGAAAAAAGTTGCGGCGTATAAATCAGGACCGGATTATATCGACCCTATGTTTCATAGAGAAGTCATAAAAATTCCGTCAAGAAACTTAGACCAATTTATGCTTGGTGATAATAATTGCAAATACATATTAGGCAAAAACAGCAAAGAAATGGATATATCTGTTATTGAGGGCGTTATGGGTTATTATGACGGTATAGGTACAGGAACATCAGGAAGTTCTTATGAACTTGCTAAAGTTTTAAATTGTCCTGTTGTCTTAGTTGTTAATTGTTATGGCATGTCAGCATCTGTTTGTGCAATAATCCAGGGATTTAGGGATTTCAGAGAAAACAGCAACATAAAAGGAGTTATTTTAAACAACATATCTCATGGCATGTATGATTATTATAAAAAAATCATTGAAACAAATTTAAATGTAAAAGTGTATGGATATATGCCTCACATGGAGAATTGCGAATTAGAAAGCAGACATCTTGGCTTAGTAACAGCTCAGGAAATTGGAAACTTGGAATCCATAGTGAAGGAACTTGGAGAAGCTGCTCTTCAAACAATTGATTTAAAAGGTATATATGAACTTTCGTTAACCGCTGATAGTTTGGAGTATGATGAACCTCACATTGTCAAAGCAGGAAAAACTAAAATTGCCGTAGCACAGGATAAAGCATTTTGCTTTTATTATAGGGATAGCCTGGATTTACTGGAACAAATGGGCGCAGAGTTAATAGAATTCAGTCCTTTAAATGACAAAAAGCTTCCTGATGATGTAGGTGGCTTATACCTAGGAGGAGGTTATCCTGAATTATATATGAAACAGTTGTCTGAGAATAAATCCATGCTAAAGGAATTAAAGGAAAAAATTAATTCTGGACTTCCAACATATGCTGAGTGTGGCGGTTACATGTATTTATTGAAAAGTTTTAAGGATGAAAATAATAAAGAGTACAATTTAGTGGGAATTGCAGATGGACAAAGTTATATGACAAAGTCTTTCAAACATTTTGGGTATATAAAATTGACTGCAGAAAATGATAATTTAATGTGCAAAAGGTATGAATCAATAAACGGGCATGAATTTCATTATAGCGACAGCACAAATTTGGGGAATTCATTTAAAGCAACAAAGCCTGAATCTAAAACACAATGGGATTGTATTATTGCTGATGATACAAAGTTTTTAGGTTATCCTCACTTGCATCTTTTAAGCAATATAAATTTTGCTGCAAATTTTATTAAAAAGTGTATTGAATACAAGGAAAACTCAATATGATTAATATAATTCCACTAATAGCAGGTTATGCATTAGATTTAGCAATTGGAGATCCACAAGGCTTTCCCCATCCCATAAAACTCATTGGAAAATTAATTGAAAAGGTTGAAAAACAACTCAGAAAAAAATGCAAAAGCAGTGGCGATGAAAGAAGGGCAGGAAGAGTTCTTTGGTTTACAGTTGTTGGTTTGTCATTCATCATACCGTATTTAATTTTGTTCTTAGCTTCAAAAATAAATATAGTGTTCTCTATAATTATTGAAAGCATTATGTGTTACTACATTTTGGCAACTAAAAGTTTGAAAGATGAAAGCATGAAAGTGTACACTGCTTTGGAAAATAATGATATTAGCGAGGCTCGCAGATTTTTGTCCTACATAGTTGGACGAGATACCGAAAAGCTTAATAACAGCTCCATAGCGAAAGCAGCTGTAGAAACAGTAGCTGAAAATACATCAGACGGAGTAATTGCACCGTTGTTATTTATAATATTAGGCGGAGCGCCCCTTGGCTTTATGTACAAAGCAATTAATACGTTGGATTCAATGGTTGGATATAAAAACGAAAAATATATTAACATGGGAAGATTTTCTGCTATTGCAGATGATGTTGCCAATTACATACCTTCGAGATTAGCAGCATATTTAATGATAACAGCATCATTTATAATAAAAATGGATTATAAAAATGCATATAAAATATTCAAGAGGGACAGATATAATCATAAAAGTCCAAATTCGGCACAAACGGAGTCCGTATGTGCAGGAGCATTAAACATAATGCTTGGAGGAGATAGCTACTATGGAGGAATACTTGTTTCAAAACCAACGATAGGTGATGACATAAGAAAAGTTGAAACAGAAGATATAAAAAGGGCCAACAAATTAATGTATACAACATCGTTTTTGTGTTTGTTCACGGGTATGTTATTGTTGCTTTTATGGAGGTAGAAATGAATGTAAATTCCCATGGTGCAGATATATACACTGCATCAAAACAAACCGGAATCAAAGAGAATGAGATAATAGACTTTTCATCAAATATTAATCCTTTAGGAATACCAAAAAGCGTTGAAAGTGCTGCGATAAATTCAATTAAATATTCAGATAGATATCCTGATATAAATTCAAGGGAATTAGTAAAGGCTATTGCTCTATATGAACATGTACCGGAAGAATGGATTTTTACTTCAAATGGTGCAACAGAAGCAATATTTAGAATTGCTGTATACTTAAAACCTAAAAACGGACTAGTAACAGCGCCTGCATTCAGCGAATACGAACAATCTTTGAAAACCGTTGGCACTTGTATTAGTATTAATTACTATAATCTTTATGAAGAAAACGAGTTTAAAATTACAAACAGCATTTTAAACGGAATAAATAACCATACAGACATTGTTTTTATATGCAATCCCAATAATCC
>NZ_JAWQJF010000021.1:0-4279 GCF_033447055.1 Sedimentibacter sp. | reverse complement strand
TTTTTTGTAGTATAATGTTTTAAAGGGTAGATGAAAAAAGTATATAAATAGATTATAAAACTTAAAATAATAAGTCGGAATATATGGAGCGATAATGAATTTGGAATTTAAAATTATTTTGGTTGCAATGTTTTTTGTTATTTTAATAAGCTTACAATACACTTTAAACAAAATACTGATGGTATTAAAAGATATAAAATCAATATTGCTTGCAAAAAGAGATAAATAAGAATAATTTATGTAATTTCAACCATAATACTAATATCATATGGAGGATATTATGGCTGAAAAAAAGAAGAAAGCACCTACACCAGAAGATTTGATGAAAATGGAAATAGCTGAAGAACTTGGCTTGATGGATAAAGTCGAAGAATTAGGGTGGGGAGGATTAACTGCAAAAGAAACCGGCAGAATTGGCGGATTAATGACTGCTAAGAAAAAGCAAAGGAAGAAACAAAATGCAAAGTTATAAAGAGTTTTCCCAAATATATGATTTGCTTATGGATGACATAGACTATCAAAAATGGACATCCTTCATAATTAGTAAAATAAATGGCAGCAGAAAAGTATTGGAAGCTGCATGTGGTACAGGGAGCATAACTCGTTTATTGGCAGATGCCAATTATAGGGTTACTGCTTTTGATTTGTCGCAGGACATGCTTATGCGAGCTTATGAAAAGCTTGGAAGAAATCCTGGGGTAAGGCTTTTAAATCAAAATATGACTAAATTTATAATAGACGATAAGTTTGATTCGGCGATATGTTGTTGTGATGGTATAAATTATCTTACTGAAGAAGAAACAGAAATGTTTTTCAAAAATATTTATGATCATTTAAATAACAATTCAAGATTTATTTTCGACATGAGCACAGAATACAAATATGAGACTTTGTTTAATGATACTTATGTGTATGATGATGGGGATGTTTTTTATGTTTGGGAAAACATGATTGATAAATTAAACAACACAGTTGATATAGAAATTAACTTTTTTATAAAAGATTCTGAAAATAAATATTCAAGAATTACAGAAGAACAAATTCAATACATACATTCAGCAGAAAATATTATTAAGTTGTTAAAAGCTGAGGGATTCGATAATATTGAAATTTACGATGATTATAATAATGAATCATTTACAAATAAATCATTAAGGGCAGTTTTTTGTGCAACAAAATTGAAAGGATAAAATTATGGATTATATGATAAGAGCAATAGATAAGAAAAAAACATTCAGGATTTTTATGGTTAAATCTACAAATACAGTTGAAACAGCAAGAATTCATCACAATACAACTCCAACAGCTTCAGCTGCTCTGGGAAGAGCACTTACAGCGGGACTTATGATGGGATATATGATGAAAAATGAAAATGATAAACTTACTATCAACATTAATGGTGGAGGGCCTCTTGGAACAATATTAGTTGTGTCTGACAACAGAGGAAATGTAAAAGGATATGTTGATAATCCTAATGTTGATTTGGAATTAAAGGCAAATGGAAAGCTTGATGTGGGCGGTGCAGTTGGAATTAACGGAAAAATAACCGTATTGATGGATATAGGAATGAAAGAACCATATGGAGGAAGCACTGATCTCGTGACAGGAGAAATAGGCGAAGACATAGCAATGTATTACTGGAAGTCGGAACAGCAACAATCAGCAGTAGCATTGGGAGTTCTTGTAGACAGAGACTATCACATAAAGTCAGCAGGAGGATTTATTGTTCAGCCTATGCCTTTTATGGAAGAGGAAGATTTGACTAAACTGGAAAATTCACTTGGTAAGATTAGCTCTGTTTCAGATTATTTTGATAATGATGAAGATATTGAAGATATTGTAAAGAAAATATTTTGTGATTTTGAGATAGAAGTAACTGATAAAATACCTGTTGGTTTTAAATGTGACTGCTCAGAGGAACGAATGGAACAAGCATTAATATCACTTGGAAAGAAAGAATTGCAGCAAATAATTGAGGAAGACGAAAAAATAGAAACGGTCTGTCATTTTTGCAATAGAAAGTATCTGTTTGAAGGAGAAAAACTGCAAAATATTTTAAATACCTGTGGTACCAGCGGGGACGGTCCTTTTTGAGTCGGGGAAAAGACTCAAAAAGGACCGTCCCCAGCAGGTTGGGAGATAATATGAATCCGTACATACCAACTAAAACACCTCGTTATGTTATTATTGATTACAAGGCTAGCGATGAAATAATAAATTATTTAAAAAAATTGAATATTGAGCCCATTAAGACTATAAAATGTGAAGACTTACAAGAACCTGTTGACGGTCATCCTGACATGGTTATTCATCCTGTGGATTATAAAAATTTTGTCGTAGCTCCTAATGTATATGATTATTACAGAAAAGTTTTAACTGACAAAGGAATAAAAGTTATTAAAGGTGGAAAAACTCTATGTAGAAACTATCCTGAGGATATAGCATATAATGTAGCAAGAATAGGGAGTTATGCTGTACACAATACAAAGCATACAGACCAGGTTTTAAAGTATTATTTGGAAGAAGCAGGTGTTGAATTCATTCATGTAAATCAAGGCTATTCAAAGTGTTCTACAGCCTCAATCAGCGAGAACAAGGCATTGACATCAGACTTCTTGATACATGAAAAACTCAAATCATATAATATAGACTGTATGTATATAAATCCTGAAATTGTATATCTCAAAGGGTATGATCATGGATTTATAGGAGGCTGTACAGGTTTGATTAATGGAAATACATTTTTATCTACGGGTAAAATCTATGATAAGAATATTTTAAACCCATTAATAAAATTTATACAGTCTGCAGAATGTATATATGAAGAAGCTTCAAGTCAACAAATAATAGATTTGGGATCGCTGATACCAATAATATAACCTCCCTGGCAGAGAGGAGTGACTAGGTGGAGCTTTTATCATTAGAGTTAAATGAGAACGAGAATCATGAGGTGTTTAACAATATTAAAATTATAACAAATATGGATGAAAGTGATATTAATATAGAATTATCCTCCACGGATGAGGGCAATATAAGAGTAAGATATTTTACAGATGACAAAATAAATAAAAGAGGGTATATTGAAAAAATAATAGGAAAAGTTACAAAGCTCTTAGTAGAGTATGCTAAACTTGAAAGTATAGATTGTCTTAAGGAAAATTATTTTTACTTTGATGAAGAAGAAGTCGCCTCAATAATAGAATATATAGAAGATGAAATCGATAATGATATTAAAATTCAGCTTGTTATAAAAAATAAATTCAAAGAAGTGATAGAACATTCAAATTCAATAAATTTAAATGGATTTATTAATTTTAGATTGAAATTTATAAAGTTTTATTCTTCACAGGTTGTAGAAAAATGTATTGACAGTTATCTTATGAAAAAAGAATATATGGATTTCATTAGTATCATTAAATTAATTTCGGATCAAGATGAAAAAGAAAATGAATTAGTAAATGTAATGTATAGTAATAATAAGCTTCAAGTTTATGATAAAAATATGAAAAAGCTGACATATATATCAAATGCAGAATTTTCCAGCGAACTTGACAGCAAAACAAGCACATACGATGAAACAATAATAAATATATTGCTGAGCATATCGCCGAAAAAAATAATTCTTCATGATGCAAAAGTTGATAAAAAAAATAAAGAAGCACAAAATACAATAGATATAATAAAAAAAATATTTGAAGGCAAAATAGAAATATGCAAAGGCTGTAAATATTGTGACTTTCTTTAATGGGCGGGTGTCTTTAAGACACCCGAATTAGATGTTGTTTAAGGAAACTATAAGCTTTATGTAATAATATGATGTTAGGGAATATAAGGGAGGAATACATATGTCATTTTTGGTTTTAACAGCTTTAATAATTGTAACTGTTTTATCAGCTATTCACTTATTAAATATAAAAGAATCCGAAGCAAGTAATGAATCAAAATTATAAACAATAAAAAATAACGAGCATATCAGTATGCTCGTTATTTTTTATTGTTCTGCCATTATTTCTGTCCATCTTGATGTGTATAATTCAATGAACTCTTTTGGATCTCTGAACATTTCCATTTTAGCTACATCTTCTTCCGGAATGTTGAAGGCACTGTTGTTTAAGAGTTCTTCATCAACTTCTTTTATTGCTTCTGTATGAACGGTTGAATACCATACTTCATCAATATTTCTCAAAGTTGATTCTTTAGTGCAGAGAAAATCAATGAACTTTTCTGCTAAAGGTTGATTTTTTGTTGTTGAAGGAACAAACATTGCATCAATCCAAAT
>NZ_JAWQJF010000020.1:0-8128 GCF_033447055.1 Sedimentibacter sp. | reverse complement strand
TGATGGAATTCTTGGTCCCAAAACAAGAACATCTATTATTTAATTTCAAAAAACAATGGGTCTGCCTGTGACAGGAATTATTGATAATGAAACTTGGACTACAATGTACCAAAATATAATAGGAATATTAAGAGCCTTGCCTCCTACAGCTATAGCCCTTCCTGCTCTTCTTTATCCAAATATTATATACAGAGAGGGTTCAGAATGTCCGGGTGTATATATATTACAGCAATATCTTTCATTTATTTCAACTGTTAATCCAGCCATACCGCCAGTCTCCTCTGATGGAATATTTGGTCCTGAAACCACAGCCTCTGTAGTAGCTTTTCAAAAACAGTATGGACTTACCGCCGATGGAATTGTACAGGAAACTACATGGAATAAAATAGTAGAAATATATCGTAAGCTTAGATTTGGAAATTAGAGATTATAGAAATCAAAAATTGCTGATTTGAATTATAGGCCACTGATAAAGTCTATTTCTGTCATCCTGAACATTAGTGAAGGATCTCATCTTTGTTGAAACCATGAGATTCTTCGAGCAAGCTCTCAGAATGACAATGACCAAATGTATAGTTTTTCAGTAGTCTGATTTGCTCATCAGCAATTTTTTTGTAAATTTTTCATACAAGCTATTGACAAATATGATTCATTTGCTAAAATAGAGTTAGCACTCATTAGTATCGAGTGCTAACAAGAGATGTGAACAAAGCACTATAATGATTGCGCAAGCAATTAATTCATTATAAGGAAAGGATTAAAATATGGCTAAAAAACAATTTAAATCAGAATCCAAAAGATTATTGGACTTAATGATCAATTCAATTTACACACACAGGGAAATTTTTTTAAGAGAGCTTATTTCAAATGCGAGTGATGCAATTGACAAGAGCTACTATAAGTCTCTTACAGACAACAGCACGGTATTTAACAAAGATGATTTTTACATAAGAATTAAAGTTAACGAAGATGAAAGAACTCTCATTGTTGCTGATACAGGTATTGGTATGACAAAAGATGAACTTGATTCAAACCTTGGAACAATCGCCAAAAGCGGATCTTTCGATTTTAAGGAAAACAATGAAGTTAAAGATGGAGTTGACATTATAGGTCAATTTGGAATTGGATTTTACTCCGCATTCATGGTTGCAAAAAAAGTAACAGTAATAAGCAAAGCATCAGGCTCTGATGAAGCATATAAATGGCAATCAACCGGTGCTGACGGATATACTATAGTTCCTTGCGAAAAAGAAAATGCAGGAACTGAAATCATCATGGAAATAAAAGAAAACACCGAAGGTGAAAATTATGATGAATATATTGATGTATACAATATAAAATCTTTGGTTAAGAAATATTCTAATTTTATCAAATATCCTATAAAAATGATGGTTAAGAAAAGAAAGCTTAAAGAAGGAACTGAAAATGAATATGATGATTATTTCGAAGATGAAACATTAAACAGCATGGTTCCTATCTGGAGAAAAAATAAGAGCGAACTTCAACCTGAAGATTATGAAAATTTTTATAAAGAAAAACATTACGGATATGAAAATCCGCTCAAATATACTCATGTGAGCGTCGAAGGAATTACAAGCTACAATGCAATATTATATATTCCTGCAAAAACACCTTTTGATTTTTATACAAAAGAATTTGAAAAAGGTTTAGAGCTTTATTCAAATGGAGTATTAATCATGAATAAGTGCTCGGATTTGCTTCCTGATTATTTTGGATTTGTCCAAGGATTGGTTGATTCTGCAGATTTATCCCTTAATATTTCCAGAGAAATATTGCAGCATGACAAACAGCTTCAATTCATTGCAAAGAAAATAAAAGAAAAAATAAAGAGCGAACTTTCAGCAATGCTTAAAGAAGATAGAGAAACTTACGAAACATTCTTCAACAACTTTGGCAGAACATTGAAATTCGGAATGTACAGTGAGTGGGGTGCAAACAAAGAAACATTGCAGGATTTATTAATGTTTTACTCATCGACTGAGAAAAAACTTGTAACCCTTGATGAATATATATCACGAATGAAAGAAGATCAAAAATATATTTACTATGCTACCGGAGAAAATGTAGCTAAAATTTCCAGATTGCCTCAAACAGAGCTTATTGCTGATAAGGGTTATGAAATTCTTTACTTCACTGATGAAATAGATGAATTTGCTATTAAGGTACTTATGAATTACAAAGAAAAAGAATTCAAAAATGTATCTAGTTCGGATTTAGATATGAATTCAGAAGAAAATGAAAATGAAGAAAATAAAGAAAACAATAAAGATGTTTTTGATTTCATGAGGGAATCATTAAATGGAAAAGTTAAAGAGGTAAGAGCTTCAAAAAGATTAAAAAATCATCCTGTTTGTTTGGCTTCTGAAGGCGAATTGTCTATTGAAATGGAAAAAATATTGCAGTCAATGCCTGACAATCCAGGTAATATACATGCAGAAAAAATACTTGAAATAAATATAAAACATGAAATGTTTGAAAAAATAAAAAATGCTTATAATAATGATAAAGATAAATTGAAGACACTGTCAAATGTTTTATATAATCAGGCGATGCTTATTGAAGGACTACAAATAGAAGACCCTGTACAATATGCAAATGATGTGTACTCGCTGATTAATAATTAATTATTTAAAAGATGAGATCCTTCGGATAAATACTCAGTATGACAATATGTAGGTTACTGTCATCCTGAAAAAAGTGAAGGATCTTTTTTTATTCTTATTTTAAAACGCTTGAATAAACTATATATTATTGGTATACTGAATATTATTTGTTTTGGAGGTAATTATTTTGATAGAAATTTTAAAGGCCGTCTTGCTTGGTATTGTTCAAGGAATCACAGAATGGCTGCCAATCAGTAGTACCGGCCATATGATATTGGTTGATGAATTTTTAAGCTTAAATTTTTCAGATGTTTACGTTAATACATTTCTAGTTGTAATCCAATTCGGTTCAATTTTAGCTGTACTTACTCTTTACTTTCACAAATTGAACCCATTTTCACCCAAAAAATCACTAGATGAAAAAAAAGACACAATGTCTTTATGGTTTAAAGTTGTTGTGGCAGTTATACCATCAGGAGTTATTGGAATACTGTTTGAGGATAAAATAGATGAATTGTTTTACAATCCTGTTGTTGTAGCTTTAGCCCTTATAATATACGGAGTCATAATGATTTTGATTGAAGGCAGCAGAAGAAGATCAAAAGTTAAAGACTTTTCGAATATGTCCTATGGTCTGGCTTTTGCAATCGGTGTTTTCCAATGTCTCGCACTTATACCGGGAACTTCCCGTTCAGGTTCTACAATAATTGGTGCTATGCTCCTTGGAACATCTAAGTTTGTTGCAACAGAATTTTCATTTTTCATGGCAATTCCAACAATGCTTGGAGCAAGCGCCTTGAAGCTGATAAAAGCAGGTTTTGGATTTTCAGGCTTTGAATGGCTTGTTCTTGGAATTGGCTCCCTTGTAGCTTACTTAGTGTCAATATTTGCAATCAAATTTTTAATGGACTACATAAGAAAGCATGACTTCAAAGCATTTGGCTACTACAGAATAGTACTTGGATTTTTAGTGCTTGCTTACTTTTACATATTTTAATTAATATTACTTTTACATATTTTAATTAATATAAAAAAATTTATTTTAAAAAATGAGATCCTTCGCTAACGCTCAGGATGACATTTATTGTCATTCTGAAGGCGTAAGCCTGAAGAATCTCTTTTTTTATTGTTCAAAGTATTCTTCCAGAGTTAATCCTGATTCAAATACTTTAGTCGCTAATTCTTGTCCTAAATATCTTATGTGCCAAGGCTCAAATAAATATCCTGTAATATCTTCCTTTCCTTTGGGATACCTTATTATAAATCCAAATCTATGAGCATTTTCCGACACCCATTTTCCTTCTTCAGTATCTCCGAAAGTATCATCTAACACATAATTTAAAGCTTCACAAGTAATATCCATTGCAAGACCAGTCTGATGCTCGCTTTGGCCTGGCTTTGCGCTGTATTTGTCAGCTGCTGTCTGCCCGTTGTTTGATACATATGACTTATACAATGCTTCTTGCGTATAATAGGATCTATAGCCTGAACGTGCATACAAGACATACTCCTCTTCATCTTTTGCCGCTGCAAATAATTCCTTTAAAGCTATGTAAGCATCTTTCCTAAGTTGATTTACTTCAGGATTTTCCAATACCGTAGGAACATCATCCAATGAAACCAAATCATCCGGCACGTATGTTTCATTAAGATTATTCTTTCTATTTACCAATACATCGTATGCATATGGTTCGGATACTATTATACCATCATTTTCTTCATTTTCTTCATTAGAAGTATTGTTCTCAGCAGGTGTTTCTTCTTCATTATTTTGTTCTTCAATATTTTGTTCTTCAATATTTTGTTCTTCAATATTTTGTTCTTCAATATTTGATGGTTCTTCTTCATCTTTATTATTAACAGAATCAATTTGTTCTATATCATTATTCTTGTCTTTAAATCTTCCTTCAGCAAAAAACAATGCCGCAAGCAAAATCAAAAACAAGGCAGTTACAACAATTAAAAATTTTCTTATCTTTTGCTTTTTTATTTTTTTCATTCTTTCTCCTCATGAATGCATACTTACTTTAGTAAATGTTTTTCCACATTATAATTGCATCTTCAAGTGGTAGCTGATAATAATTCGGCCTTTTCCCCACTGAAAAAAAACCAAATTTTTTATATAAATTTATTGCAGTCGTATTTGATTCTCTCACTTCAAGTGTCATGTTTTTAATTTCGCTGCATTTGCATACACCAATCATCTTGTCTATGAGCATAGACGCAATTCCTCTGTTTCTGTATTCCGGAAGCACTGCAACATTTGTTATGTGACACTCATCTAAAATTTTCCACATCCCCATATATCCAACAATATTTTTATTTTCCTCGGCACATTCATAATAGGCATGCTCATTTTTAAGCTCACCCTCAAAGGATTCTCTCGACCAAGGCAACGAAAAACATTTTTTTTCAATCTCAATAATTTGACCAATATCATCACTTTTCATATTTCTAATCAATACCCGTTCCATGTTACCCCCTTTCAATATTTCTTTCAGCTTGTGACAACCTCAAATATTGCGGCTTAAAATCTGATGCTGTAACAGTCTCATTATTTTCTGCCATTTTTAAGCCTATATAGCAAAGAGTTGAAGCATTGAGATAATTAAATTTACTTGGTGCAAATACTGTCTTTCTGTTTAATTTTTCTTCAATAATATTTTTGTAATTAACCGAACCATCTCCGCTAAATATAATAGTTCCCTCAAATTCATTAAGCAATTCAATCAATTCATCAATGTTGCATGGAAACTGGTCCTTCACAGCAACAACATTATCATTCTCCCATTTGTAAATTCCTGTATATACTCTTCCAGCCTTTGCATCCATTATAGGCACGATTAATTTGTCTGTATCATAAATATTGCCTGCCAAAGATTTTATAGTAGGTATATTTGCAATAGGAATATCAGCAGCATAAGCCATGCTTTTAGCAATTGCTGCACCTATTCTCAGACCTGTATAAGACCCCGGTCCTTCGGAAACAGCAATTACATCTATATCTTGAAGTTTTATTCCTAATTCATTCATCAAATCTTCAACTAACGGCATCAGCTTTTCAGAATGTGTTTTTTTGTGACTAAGTGTGTATTCACCTAAAATATCATTTCCATCAGCAACTGCACATGACGCTGTTATTGATGCTGATTCAATTGCAAGTACTTTCATGATTTTTTAACTCCTCTGTTATTTTTTCATAAACAAGTCCCTTGCCATCAATGAATAAGGTTCTGCGACTGTCATCTAATCTTTGTATTTTTATATTAATTCTGTTTTCCGGAAGTATTTTTACGATTTTTTCAGACCATTCTATAATAGTTACACCCTCAGAATATATATATTCATCATAGCCTAAATCATACATATCATCTTCTGATTCAATTCTGTATACATCCATGTGGTAAAAAGGAAGCAATCCTTGGTATTCTTTTATTATTGTAAAAGTAGGGCTTGTAATATATTCTTTTACGCCAAATTCTTTAGCTATAAATTGTGTCAGAGCAGTTTTTCCAACACCTAAATCCCCATCAAGACATATTACTGTGCCCTTTTCCAGATGTTGGCTGATTATTTTTCCTACTTTTTCTGTTTCTTGTAAATTATTTACTGTAATTTTCATCTTTTTTCCTTCTTTTTAAAAACAGATCAGCAATTGCTCATATATCGCTCATCTATGGCTATTATACATTTACACATTTAAAAAATCAAGAAATAATAATTGAGTTAAAGTTCGTATTAACATACACATAAAAATTTAATTGAAGAACATATAACTACATGTTATAATACCTAGGATATATTTTTGAAACTACAATATAAGCAGTGTTAATTAATTAATTGAGTGAATAATATTAATAATACAAATATAGAAATTATAAAGGAGCATAACAATGAATATTAATTTTAAACATATATATTTTATTGGAATTGGCGGAATAAGCATGAGTGCTTTAGCTGAAATAATGATCGATGAAGGCGTAAAAGTTTCAGGTTCTGACAGAAGCAGTTCTCATATTATTAAAAAGCTTGAATCTATGGGAATTAAAATAAACATAAATCATGAAAGCAAAAACATAACTGATGATATTGACCTTGTAGTATATACTTCAGCAATTTCTAGCGACAACCCTGAACTTTTAAGAGCACAGGAACTAAAATTGAAAATTATGGACAGAGCCGAATTTTTAGGACTAATTATGAAAAAATACAAAAATGCAATATGTGTTTCAGGTACTCACGGCAAAACAACAACAACCGGCATGCTGTCTTCAATATTAATAGAAACAAATTTGAAACCCACAATATTTTTAGGCGGAGAAATGGATTCTTTAGGAGGCAATTTAAAACACGGCTCCTATGACATGCTTTTAACTGAAGCATGTGAATATAAAAGAAATTTTCTGAAATTCAATCCAACGATGGAGTTGATTTTAAATATAGATGAAGATCATCTTGATTATTATAAGGACTTAAAAGATATTGAAAACGCATTTGTAGAATATGGAGAAAAATTGCCTGAATACGGTCATTTAATTGTTAATGTTAAAAACGAAGATTTATTTAAACATTTGAATTGCAATGTAATTACTTTTGGAATGGATGACAGCGCAAAATATTATCCTGATAACATTAAACTTCTTCCTTCCCCTTCATATACATTAATGCGAGGCAAAGAAAAAATCACTGAAATAAGCCTTAAAGTATTCGGCGAACACAATTTATTAAACTCAGTTGCAGCAGCCGCTGCATGCATGTCTCTTGGTATAGAAAGCTCAATAATAAAAGATGGATTGTTTAACTTTTCCGGAACTCACCGCAGATATGAATACAAGGGAACCTGCAATAATGCAACAGTTATTGATGATTATGCACACCATCCATCAGAAATGAAAGCAACATTAAAAACTGCCAAAACCTATACAAAAGGCAAAATAATTACAGTTTTCCAGCCTCACACATTTACAAGAACTATAAAACTTTTGGACGGATTTGCAAAAGCTCTGTCACTGTCTGATGAAGCAATTCTTTTAGACATATATGCCGCAAGGGAAAAAAACACCGGTGAAGTACATTCAAAAGATATTATCAGTAAAATGAAAGAATATTCTAAAGATGCACACTATGCAGAAAACTTCCAGGCTGCTGCTGATATAATAAAATCATTAGCTCATAAAGGTGATATTATAATTACCATGGGCGCCGGAAATGTAAACGAAGTAGCAGAACTTATAATAGAAAAATAATCAAAAGATGAGATCCTTCGCTGGCGCTCAGTATGACATGCGTTTTCTGTCATTCTGTGGGCTTGCCCGAAGACACAGCGGGGATTTACAGCGGGGATTTACAGCGGGGACGGACTACAGCGGGGATTTACAGCGGGGACGATACAGCGGGGACGGTCCTTTTTTTTACAGCGGGGACGGTCCTTTTGGAGTCTTTACAGCGGGGACGGTCCTTTTGTTTACAGCGGGGACGGTCCTTTTGGAGTCTTTACAGCGGGG
>NZ_JAWQJF010000019.1:0-6789 GCF_033447055.1 Sedimentibacter sp. | reverse complement strand
AAATAGGGGGTCATTGTTTTTTATTTTAAAAAATTCTGTAACCCTTGAAAATAAAAGTTTTTAATAAAAAAAGAGGAGTGTCTTATTGACACTACCAAAACACTTTTAGGGAGACGTATATGAAAAGGAAAATTATATATTTTATTATTGCGATATCTATAATGTTGCTTTGTTTAGAACATGAGAATGCAGTGTTTTCAGTTGAGAGCAACCAAAAAGCAGAAGCTGGGTTTTGTAGCGAAGAAGATACTGATAAATCAAAAAAAGTTATAGTTGGTTATTATCCGGCATGGAAATCATATTCAGGTTATACACCTGACAAAATTGATGTCAGTAAATTAACACATATAAATTATGCTTTTGCAAATATTGGTTCTGATTTAAGAATAACAATGGGATATCCCGATAAGGATGTACATAATTTCGAAATACTTCAGGAGCTAAAGGAAAGTAATCCTGAATTAAAAACTTTGATTTCTGTAGGCGGATGGAATTGGTCAGGAAAATTTTCGGATGCAGCAAGTACAGAAGAAACCAGGACCGAATTTGCAGAAAGCTGTGTTGAGTTCATCACAAAATACGGGTTTGACGGAGTTGATTTGGATTGGGAATACCCAGTCGGCGGTGGCCTTGAAACCAATTCAAAAAGTCTGGATGATAAACAAAATTTCACTTTGCTGTTAAAAAATATTCGGGAAAAACTAGATGCTCAAGGGATGAAAGATAATAAGCATTATCTGCTCACTGTTGCGGCCGGAGTAAGCAATTATTACATAAAGAATACAGAGGCTTATAAGTTTCATAATTATTTAGATTATGTTACTTTAATGACTTATGATATACATGGACCATGGGATTTTTATTCTGATTTTAATGGACCGTTGTATAACAATCATGATGTGTCACCTCAATATAAAATAAGTATTGATTCAAGCGTCAAGGCATGGCTAAAGGCCGGATTGCCTAAGGACAAGCTGGTTATAGGAATACCATTCTATGGTTATAAATATGATGTGTTAGTGAATTTAAATAATGGGTTGTATCAAGAATTTTCAAAGGGCAATGCATTAAGTTATGATTCTATTGTTTCTAACTATATTAATAACCCTGATTATATAAGATATTTCCATGAGGAATCTTTAGTTCCATGGCTTTTTAACGGAACCACATTTATAAGTTATGATGATGCCAGGTCTATCGGATTGAAAGCTGAATATATCAATGAGCAAAATTTAGGCGGTGCAATGGTTTGGGAGCTGAGCCAGGAAACTGAAGGTGTTCTTTTGGGTGCATTGTATGATGGACTGTATCAATCTAGAGAAAAGGATTTTGAAGGCCATTGGGCTCAGGATGAAATACAGAAATGGTTTGAAATGGAATATATTGCAGGATATACGGATGGTTCATTTAAGCCGGAGGAATTCGTAACAAGAGCAGAATTTATTAAAATGGCCAACAATTTGTTTAATTTTACCGAAACATGTAAAATTGCTTTTCTTGATGTTAATGAAGATGACTGGTGTTATGAAGAAGTACAAAAGGCATATAAAGCTGGATACATAATAGGAGAGTCAGAAACACAATTTGCTCCCAATGATTTTATTACTAGGGAGCAGGCGGCAATAATTATCACCAGATTACTAAATATAGAAGGCAATGAATCAGAAGCTGATGTATTTGTTGACAGTAGCCAAATAAGCAGCTGGTCAAAGGAATATGTCGGTGCTGCTGCAAAAATGCAAATAATTAAAGGATATGACGATAATTCGTTTAAACCTCAAAATAATATTAAAAGATCTGAGGCAGTAGTTTTATTAGACAGGGTATTGATTAATTATAATTCATAAAAGTAGATAAGAGATATACCCGAGATTTATTTTCTGTCATTTTTGAAGCCGTTAAGTCGAAGAATCTCATCTTGATTATAATATAGAGATTCTTCGCTTATTTTTAATTATTTAAGTTACTATTGAATTTTGCAGCCCACATGTTCTATGCATTGTTTAATTGTATTTTCATCTATAGAATCATCAAAGCCAACTTCTATAGAACCTCTTCCTAAATCAATATTAACCATTTGAACTCCTTTTAGTTCATCTAACACATTTTTCACCTGTGTTTTCATTTGTGTATTTTGCAATCTTGTTACATTGTAATGTGCTTTATTCATATGAATCACTCCCGAGATATTTTTTTACTTAATTAGTATTTGTTATGTTAAATCTTTTATTTTGTCAATTAATTCATTGTATTACAAAAATATCTATTAATTTATAAATACACATACTATGAAATTTAAATATAACAGTATAAAATATTACTTATATTGTTCATAGTTAGAGTCATTATAAATAGTAAATATGCTAAATTAAATTCTATAGGATAAAATCATATTATAAATGAATATAACCCAAGTTTGTATACCAAGCTTGGGTTATTTATTAATGTTTGTGATATATTCTATTAGATTCGTATTTTGGTTCACTAGTAAGATGCATGCCAAGTTTCTTGAATGTTTTTTCATCTACAGAAGACAAAAGAACTGAAGAATGAATTTCGCAGCATTTTAGTTTTGGAAGCTCTTCAAGCGCAAGCTGAGCAGCAGGATTCTGAGAAGCACTTACAGAAAGAGCTATAAGAATTTCATCGGTGTGAAGTCTTGGGTTTGTGCTTCCAAGATATGAAGTTTTTAATTTCTGAATAGGTTCAATTGCTTCAGGAGAAACAAGATGTACTTTATGGTCAATTCTACAGAGAGCTTTTAATGCATTCAAAAGTGCACTTGCTGAAGCCCCTAACAAATCGGAAGTTTTGCCTGTTACAATCTGACCATCTTTAAGTTCTATTGCTACAGCTGGATGACCAGTCTTAGCTTCACGTGCTAATGAAGGTTCTACAACTTTTCGGTCATATTCTGTAATTTCTGCTTGTTTCATCAGTAATTCAAATTTGTAAAGAACATCTTTAGAAATATGGCCACGTTTTATGTCACTCAGACACTGATAATATCTTCTGATGATTTCTTGCTTGGATGCTTCTCTGCATGTTTCGTCATCTGTAATACAATTGCCTGCCATATTGACACCCATGTCAGTAGGTGAGTTATATGGATTCTTTCCCATAATATTTTCAAACAAAGCATTTAAAACGGGATATATTTCTATGTCACGGTTGTAGTTTACTGTTGATTCACCATATGTTTCTAAATGAAACGGGTCAATCATATTGACATCATTTAAATCGGCAGTAGCTGCTTCGTATGCAATGTTAACAGGATGACGTAGTGGAAGATTCCATATTGGGAAAGTTTCGAATTTAGCGTATCCTGCTTTGATGCCGCGTTTGTTTTCATGGTAAAGCTGTGAGAGACATGTGGCCATTTTTCCACTGCCTGGACCAGGTGCAGTTACAACAACTAAAGGCTTGTCTGTTTCAATGTAATCATTTTTTCCGTAACCTTCTTCACTGACAATGAGTTTAATGTTTCTTGGATAACCGTCTATTTTATAATGTAAGTAAGATTTTATATTTAATTCCTGAAGCTTATGACGAAAATGGTCTGCTGAAATTTCTCCTGAATACTGAGTAATAACAACACTGCCTACAAAAAGTCCCATACCTTGGAATGCATCGATGAGACGAAATACATCTTCATCATATGTAATTCCCAAATCGCCGCGAATTTTATTGCTTTCGATGGCATCGGCACTGATAGCAATGATGATTTCTGTCTGGTCTTTAAGCTGTAAAAGCATTTTTAATTTGCTGTCTGGTTGAAATCCTGGTAATACTCTTGATGCGTGGTAGTCGTCAAACAACTTTCCGCCGAATTCAAGATATAGCTTATTATTAAAATGTGCAATTCTTTTTTTTATATGTTCAGACTGCATATTTAAATATTTATTGTTATCAAATCCAATTTTCATAAATAAATCTCCTCGTTTTTACATTCAAGAAAGTATATCATTTACAGAAAATATTTTCAACTGAAGTTATTAAAAAATTTTTTTACTAATTAAAATTATAGATATTCCTTTGTATTAAAAAAATCTTTCTAAAAGAAAATATCTATAATTAATAATTATTATATTTAAAATTATTGGATAGCTTATGAAAATTTAAAAAAGTTTGAGCCTTTCAAATTTTCACTATCAGTGACCGTGGTTTTTTTCAGATGCTTTCGCATCTGCTTTAGTTTTATGAACTGTGCTGTGAGGATGCTGAGGCGGAGCATAAATAGAATATAATTTAAGAGGTGTATTGCCTATGTTAATAAGATTGTGCCATTTACCGGCAGGTATAATGAATGCAAAATCATCATATACATTTTCTTTGAAATCTAAATTATCTTTTCTGTCGCCCATTTCAATAATCCCTTGACCTTCTTCTATACGTAAGAATTGATCAAGGTCGGGATGAACTTCCAAACCTATGTCTTCTCCAACATTTATGTTCATTAAAGTAAGTTGTAAATGATTACCTGTCCATAAGGCAGTACGGTAATTATTGTTTTCAAGAGTAGCCTCCTCTATATTAATTACAAATGGTTTTGGCCCATAATCCTTTAATTCATTTACACCATTAGCATTTGCATACTGTAAAAAATCAAATTTTGAATCATAATCCTCTTTATAATCGTTATACATGATGCTTGGATTATACCATGGTGGGTTCAAGTTATAAGGACCAAAATATTTTTTATAATAATACATATTATTCATTCCTTTCTTCTTTATATGATAGATTACTATATCATCATATGCTGCAATGTTGTTGGTTGTGTTTCTATTGCAGAATGAAATGACAACCGTGAGGTACTTACTATATTTATTAAGAGCTAATAACTATTCTGATAAAACATGGTAAAATTATTCCAATGACATGTTGTATATAATTGGAAATTAATGTATAATAATTTTATTAAATTTTCTGCAAGTACATTTTTATTGGAGGTAATTATGCTTTCAAAAATAAAAACATGCGTTCTTTACGGATTAGAGGGTTATGAAATTGATGTAGAAACTGATTTGTCCGGAGGTCTGCCGAATTTCAACATAGTTGGGTTGCCGGATATTTCAATTAAAGAATCAAAAGAAAGAGTGAGAGCTGCTATTAAAAACAGCGGGTATGATTTTCCGGTCAGTCGTATCACCGTTAACTTGGCACCTGCTAATTTGAAAAAAGAAGGAAGTCAAATAGACTTGCCAATTGCCATTGGCATATTAACTGCTACAAGAATAATTGAAAAAAGTATTGATGAAAAAACATGTATTATTGGTGAATTATCTTTAGATGGCAATATTACAGCAATTGACGGAGCTCTTCCAATGGTTATTTCAATGCGTAACAATAATTTTGAAAGAGTAATTATTCCTGAAGAAAATAAAGAGGAATGCGGTGCAATTGAAGGTATTGACGTCATTCCTGTAGAAAATATAAGAAATCTTGTTAATTATTTTAATGGAAATAAAAATATAGAGGCGTATAAAGTAGTATATGAATTATCTGAAAAACAGGATGAATTTCAAGAAGATTTTTCGGAAATCAAAGGACAGCCGGCAATGAAAAGAGCTGTTGAAATTGCTGCTGCCGGGATGCACAACATACTGCTGCTTGGAAGCCCTGGTTCGGGTAAGACTATGGTCGCTCGACGTATACCTACAATATTGCCTGATCTTACTTTTGAAGAGTCTTTGGAAGTAACAAAAATATACAGCATTTCAGGACTTTTAAATAACAAATGTTTAATTAAAAAACGTCCTTTTCGCTCACCTCATCATACTTCAACACGTCAAAGGCTTATACTTTAGGTTAAGATAACAAATCTTCATTTTACAAGCTTTTATGCCATACTCAAAACACTAAAATTACTATGCTTTGAAAGACAATAATACACTTTCAAAGCTTTTTATTATTTAACTTTTCATACTTATAATTAGGTCATACAATAAAATGGGATTTATATTTTAAACAAGACTTTAATAATTGGGATATGTAATATATGCAGGATAAAATAAAAGATTTGCAATGCTAAAACAATTTAAACTTTAAAAACATTTAACATTTGAACCAAATTGTGGTACTATTAGTATATAACAAAATTATACATTTTTCAATAAATTATTAGAATGACATAGGAGAACATTCATGGCAGGAAATAGTAATTTACATGATTCAGCAAGGAATAAACAAGATGAATTTTATACTCAATTATCTCTAATTGAAAATGAATTAAAACATTACAAGAGTCATTTCAATGGAAAAGTCGTATTCTGTAATTGTGATGACCCTTTTGAAAGCAACTTTTTCAAATACTTTGCAATGAACTTCAATTCATTAGGATTGAAAAAGTTGATTGCGACCTGTTACGCAACTTCTCCAATTATATATACTCAATTAAATATATTCGGCGAAGAAGTTGTTATAGGTAAAGAGCAAAGTACAAAAAAACCTTATAAAATCGAAATTACTGAGGTTACAGACGAAAATCAAGACGGTCGGATTGACCTTGCTGATGTAGAGTATCTTTTGAGAAATCGAAAAAATACCCTTACATTATTAGATGGAGATGGAGATTTCCGTTCTGATGAGTGTGTTGAACTTTTAAAGCAAGCAGATATAGTTGTTACCAATCCTCCATTTTCATTATTCCGTGATTATATGGTACTACTTATAGAACATAAGAAGGCATTCGTAATAATTGGAAATCAAAATGAAATTACATATGGCGAAATCTTGCCTTTAATTCGTGACAATAAGGTATGGTTAGATTACAAGAGTGGAAATTTT
>NZ_JAWQJF010000018.1:0-11839 GCF_033447055.1 Sedimentibacter sp. | reverse complement strand
TTCCTCTGTTTCCATTCCTTAGTCTTGCAGTGCATATGCTTTTATTTTATTTATAAGCCCTATTCCTCTTCCTTCCTGTCTCATGTATAATAAAACTCCTCTTCCTTCCTTTTCGATACGCCTTAAAGCTTCCTGCATCTGGTCACCGCAGTCACATCTTAAAGAACCGAAAGCATCCCCGGTCAAGCATTCAGAATGTACCCTTACAAGCACAGGCTCTTCAGTATTCACATCACCTTTAACCAGTGCCACATGGTGCTCACCGTTTATTTTATTAATAAATCCTATCATTTTAAAATCACCGTATTTTGTAGGCAAATTTGCTTCAGCTACTTTTTCAACTAGAACTTCTTTTTTGTGTCTGTATTCAACCAGGTCCTTTATCGTAATAAGCTTTAAATCAAATCTTTCAGCATAATCCATTAAATCAGGTACCCTGGCCATAGTGCCGTCTTCATTCATTATTTCGCAAATTACCCCTGCAGGATATAATCCTGCTAATCTCGCTAAATCAACAGATGCTTCCGTATGGCCTGTTCTAACCAAAACTCCTCCGTCTTTTGCAACAAGAGGAAAAATGTGACCGGGTCTATTAAAGTCACTGGGTTTTGCATCTTTTTCCAGCATGTGCTTAATTGTTTGTGCCCTTTCATGAGCTGAAATTCCGGTTGTTGACCTTGCAGAGTCCACTGATACTGTAAATGCTGTTTCTTTAGGATCAGTGTTGTCGTTAACCATGCTTTTAATATTCAGCTCATCCAATCTTTCTTTTAACATAGGAACACATATGAGACCTCTTCCGTACTTTGCCATAAAATTAATATGCTCTGGTTTTACCATTTCTGCCGCCATGAGCAAATCACCTTCATTTTCCCTGTCTTCATCATCAACAACAATAACCATATTTCCTTTTTTCAATTCTTGAATTGCTTCTTCAATTGTATTAAACATTTTATCCTCCTATAGGAATCCATTATCCATTAAAAATTTCATATCTATTTTATTTGCATCCTTATTATCATCTTTAAAAGTTAAAAATCTTTCAATATATTTACCCACAATATCACATTCTAAATTAACTTCATCTCCAACTTTTTTCTTCAGCAAAATAGTTTCTTCCTTTGTAATAGGAATCAGTGAAACTCTGAAGCAGCTATCAGTTGTATCAACAACCGTAAGACTTGTACCGTCAATGGCAACGGAACCCTTTGGTATAATATATTTAATTAATTCATTCTTTGTTTCAACAGTTACCCAGGTAGCATTGTCTTCATCCTTGTATTCTTTAATAATACCTGTTCCGTCTATGTGGCCGGATACTATGTGTCCACCCAGCCTGTCACTTGCTCGAAGTGCTCTTTCAAGATTAACCAAGCTGCCATTTTTTAATTTTCCAAGGTTTGTTTTTCTCATTGTTTCCGGCATAACATCAACAGTAAAAATGTTATTAGAAAAACTTGCGACAGTAAGACATACACCGTTAGTGCTTATGCTGTCTCCAATTTTTATATCTTCAAGGACTTTCTTGGCACGCAGCGTGAGCTTCATAGATTTACCCTCGTTTACTGCTTTCTCCATTGTTCCAATTTCTTCAATTAATCCTGTAAACATATTCTATCCTTTCTCACATAAGCTTCAACCATTATATCTTCATCAAAAGTTCTTATTTTTATACCTTCTAATAAAACAGAATCTTGAAGCTTTTCAAAACCATCTCCACCTACAGGAGTTTTAGATTCTACTCCCCCTAAAATCTTAGGAGCTATAAAGGTTATAACCTTGTCCACTAGTTTTTCCTTGAGAATTGAGAAATTCAAAGTTGAACCGCCTTCAACCAGAATGCTGTCAATGCCTTCTTTTCCCAGCCAGTCAAACAGAAAATTCAAATCAACCATTGACTCCTTCATTGGAGTTATAACAACCTGAACGTTTTCAAAGCTATTTAATTTTTCTAGCTTTTCCTTGTCAGCCTTTTGTGTTGTTGCTATAATAGTTTTTTTTGGAGAATTCACTTTTAGAACTTTTGAACTTAATGGTATTCTTAAAGTTGAATCCACTATAATCCTTACAGCATCAGTTCCCCCATCTTTAAGTCTCGTAGTCAGTGATGGATTGTCTGCAATGATGGTGTTAACTCCAACCATTATTCCTGATACTTTATTTCGTAATTCATGCACATGATATCTGGATTTTTCATTAGTTATCCACTGAGACTCACCATTCTTCGTAGCAATTTTACCATCCAAGGTCATAGCAGTTTTTAATATGCAAAATGGTTTCTTTTCTTGAATATACTTTAAAAAAATTTCGTTTGTTTTTTTAGCTTCTTCCTCAAGTGTTCCTATAACCACTTCAATACCGTTTTGTCTAAGAATTTGTACTCCTCTTCCTGAAACTTTTGGATTTGGATCAATCATGGAAATAACAGCTTTGGATAATTTCTTCTCAACCAACAATTTAGCACAAGGAGGTGTTTTTCCGTAATGAGAGCATGGCTCCAAAGTAACATAAATTGTTGCACCTTCCACATCCTCTGTTGCATTTTTTATTGCATTAACTTCAGCATGAGGTCCTCCATAGTATTCGTGGTATCCTTCACCGATTATTTTTCCGTTTTTTACAATAACGGCACCAACTAATGGATTAGGGCTTGTTTTGCCAATACCTTTCAACGATAAATCCAAAGCTCTTTTCATATATAATTCTTCCATAAACACCTCCAAGACTATATTTTCCAAATTCTAATTTTTTAATAAAAAATTGGTTAGGGCATGCGCAGTCTCAATCACACTCTGAAAAATGGGGTTAGGGCATACAAAAAGGTTCTGAAGGAAACTTCAGAACCTATATGTTCAAGTTAACGAATACGTAAATATATCCGTTTTTCTTCTCCCATCCAGACTTTACTGTCGGTCTTGGAATTTCACCAAATCAGCCGCATTGCCGCAGCTCGTGGACTTTACCACCGGTCGGGAATTTCACCCTGCCCTGAAGATTTATTCAATTTAACGAAATTATAATACTAAGTTAAATGAATGTCAAATATTTTTTGTTTGATTATCAAATATTTTTTACATTTCATTATTTTTTCTTAAAAGTATGATTTTTATACATTCCCTTTAAAATCTCTGCACTTTTTCAAAAACATTGCAATATTTTGTTTTTCCTTTTCAACATCACTATTTTTTCTCCCCAATCTGTCGCAATAGCCTAAAAGCGCTATTTCATTTATGTCAGTTTCATCTTTCATACTACCTATGTCTGCAAATTGATTACCTTTTACAACATGCAGTATTTGCATGTGCCACCTGATTAATGATGTGACTTTTCCAATAAATATTTCATCTTGAGTAAATTCCTTCAAAAATTCTTTAGCCAATACTGCGCCTACTTTTTCATGGTCATAAGACGTGATTTTACCATTACGAATTTTAGTAGTATCAGGCTTTCCTATATCATGAAGTAAAGCTGCCCACATAAATATTTTTTCATTTTTACTGTTGCGTTTTTCCTTAGCAGCATAGTCAATTACCAGCATTGTGTGCTTCCACGCATTGCCCTCTGCATGATGAACAGGTGACTGTTCTGCATTATTTAAATTGTACAACATGAAAAAAGGATACTTTTTAAATATCGGAAAATCTACGATGCTGTTGAAATATTCTGATGGTTTATCGTCCATCAATAAATGATTGTTTATCTCATATAGAAAAATTTCCTTTGTATTTTCATCTGACAAATTAAAATTTATTTTTCTTTGTTTTAGCTGCATAATTACCTCTTGATATTTAACTAATTTTATTTATAATTTATCTTGCCACTTTAAAATAAAAAAATACTGTTTTTAATATGGCATAGCTTCCATTTTAAAAACTATTGACAAATTTAATCTGTTAAAATCAAAAATTGAAAGTAAAAAATATCTTGCAATTCCAAATAATTTCAAGATATTTTTTTCTGCTCATGTTATAACATCGCTTAATTTTTCATTTTATAGATGCTGACGATCTCATACAATGATTGTGCCTGTGCTGAAAGTTCTTCACTTGCTGCTGCAGTTTCCTCAGAAGTAGCTGAGTTTGCTTGAACAACATCTGAAATTTGATTAATTCCTGTATTAATCTGATTGATAGACTCTTCCTGTTTTTTTGCAGCTTCTGCTATTTCATAAACAATTTCATTCACTTTGTTTGTCTTGTCAGCAACATTATATAGAGCTTGTTCAGTTGCCTTAGCAATCCTGCTGCCATTTTCTACAGCTTTTATTGAATTTTCAATTAAAACAGCTGTACTTTTAGCAGCTTCTGCACTTTTATTTGCAAGGTTTCGCACTTCATCTGCCACTACGGCAAAACCCTTGCCATGTGAGCCGGCTCTTGCTGCTTCAACCGCAGCATTTAAAGCAAGAATATTTGTTTGAAATGCAATGTCATCAATGGCTTTTATAATTTTGCTTATCTCTTTAGATATTGTATTAATGTTATCCATTGCCTTCATCATTTCGCTCATCTGATCGCTGCTGACTTTAACTTCCTGGTTTGTATCCATGGAAAGTATGCTTGCTTTGTCAGCATTATTAGCATTTTCGCTTATCTGTTGTGAGATTTCTACAATTGTTGAAGTAAGTTCTTCTGTAGCACTCGCCTGTTCGGTTGAGCCTTGAGCCAATGACTGAGATGCTGCTGATACATGTGAAGAACCGCCATCAATTCCATCTGCCATAATTTTGATTTCTTTCAATACTTGCCCAAGTTCAGAAAACAGGCTTTCTACAACATCTACAGTATCTTTATAAATTCCCTTATGATTGCTATTATTCGCTGTAACAGTTAAATCATGTCCTGCCAATGCTTTATTGAACAGCTCTATATCATAGTACATCATTTGAACTGAATTAATAGCACCTTCCATGGAACGAGCAAGCAGACCAATTTCATCTTTGCTTGTTATTCCATTAATACTGCTTATGATATCATTGTTTACATCACCAATCTCTATTGCTTTAGCGGCATTAACAACTTTTTCAATCGGAATCTTCAGTCCTTTTTTAAGAACTTTTGCTCCTATTAAAACACTAAGTATTATAACAAAAATTGCTATTATGGCAATCATTAAAATATTAATCAATAATTTATGCTCTACATCTGTATTATCTCTTCCTGAAAATAAAATACCTGTTACAGTGCTACCATCACTAGATAAAATTGGATAATATGCAGTTATGTAATTTTTGCCAAACAGTCTTGCTTCCCCTATATATTCCTGCTTTTGATTAATGACAACATCGGCAGTCTTTGGATTGAGATTAGTTCCCACAACTCTTTGTCCGTCAGAAATTATAGTAGTGTTAATGCGCACGTCACCTGCAAAAACAGTAAACTCATTACCTGTTAACTCTTTTAAATTGTCAACAAATTCAGTATTATTAAAATTGTAAGCTACAGAAGCAGTACCAATAATCTCTCCTGTACTGTTATAAATTGGGGCTGCTGCATTTATTGCATAGTCTTCAATTGTACTTCCAATAATATCTGAATATATATTTCCTTCTAATGCTTTTTGTATTACATTTTTACCGGCAATGTTGTTTACCTCTTTTTCAATATCATTTGTACTTGCTAATACAATACCCTCAGCATCAGTTACAGTAATATTCTCAATTTCCAAAGCTTCACCTAAATGTTTGGATTCTTCTAAAATGATTTTGGTATCTTCTGTTAAAATAGCTTCAATAATAGTTTTGTCAACCGATAAAGTTTTTGCAGAAATTTCTAGTGTCTTACCAATTTTATTGAGTTCTTCCTTCATTATATCTGCAGAAGAAACTGCCTGCTGATATGTGATTTCAGTAATTAAAGAATTCATTGAAAATAATGAGAATATTGCTGTGATAATAACTGCCAATGCAACAAAATATCCGATTACTCTCAACATTTTGTTGCTTAACCCGTTAAATCTTTTGTAAATTCTTTTTAGTAATTTGTCTTTCATTATCTCAGCACCTCTTAATTTTAATGTTTTTCATGGTATCTTGATTATCGAACAAATTATTGAAAAGTTTAGTTATAATTATAATCTATTTATTTTTTCTCTTGATTCCAAAAGCTCAGAGTTTTTAAATATTGACGAATCATTAAAAAACTTGTATATACTTATGAATGTGTTATTAAATCGCCTTAAATGAAGGTAGAATTGCAGGAGCTGGAGTTGATGTATTTGAAACAGAGCATCCTATAGCTGAAGAGCATCCTTTACTAAAAGCAAAAAATTTAATAGCTACACCGCACATAGCATTTGCAACAAAAGAAGCTTTAATAAAAAGAGCTGTCATAGTTTTCGACAATATCAAAGCATTTTTAAATGATACACCGCAAAATGTAATGAAATAAAATTAAAAATTCGGAAATATTAAAATTCCGAATCTTTTTATTTTACTATTTAATTATAATTGTTTCTACTTTTACCATTTGAATTTCATCTGTTCCATCTAAATTAATTTTTATCTCGTCATGCAACTTTTTCATCATTTTGTTTGCTTTATTCACATCAGTGTTTGAAACGGATATAATTAAGCTTGAATTATTGTTCTGAGAAATATAACCTTCAGATACAAGTTCATTAACAGTTGTTTGTACAGCATTCGAAATATTCCTGTTTTTCAATTCAAGATCATTAATGATTTCTCCCATTTCAGAATCAGCTTCAATATCAATGACCCTGTCAAAAGCATTTACAGTAAATTCAACTGAAGGTGTTCCTTTTAAACTAATATAGCTGGTTGGTGTAATATATAAATATCCTATATATGCAGAAGCAACAAATATAACTGTGAAAATACAAATTGCAATAACAAACTTCATCATAAAAACAAATAGTTTATTCATAAAATTCACCTCAACTTCAAGCTCAATATTATTGCAAAATTTCATCCTATGCTTAGTATATTCTTTATTTTACAAATAATTATGATTATATAATCTATATATACCATTATTTTTAAAATCAAAACAATAACCATTTGTTAATGATATTAAGCATTTACTAATGGTTATTCATATATCGCCATGTTAAAAAGAAATACCTCTAATCATTTTTAGAGGTATTCTTAATATTTAATGTTTAATTCTTAATAACAATATGCTGTTGCTTTTATTATGGAAAATTATAAAAATTTTTTCAATCTATCAATATTTGTTTGTTCCAGTTTTATAAAACGATCTGCAAAATCTTGAACTTCCTTGTCAGAACAAGTATGCGAATTCAAACTTTTAGTTATACCGGTAACACCCATTGTATTACCCTTGATAAGCATATCAGCAACATGGGATGGGTTGTTACTAATCATCGTATTAATACCCACACTCATTTTTGCACTCACTTTATTGAACGTTGAAATGTCCTTGGGTTCACTTTTTCTTTTTAGAATTTCCTCATGTGCTTCGTTTGCAATTTCCTCGTAACTTTGCATCTGATACTTGAGTTCATCATATATGCTGTTATCATTTACTTTGGTTAAAAGATTATTGATTGTTTCAACACCCATTTTTGCACCACGATAAATTTCCGACAAGAAATCTACTGTATTTTGACTATTGTCCATATTTAACCTCCCTTGATTTATTATATTGTTTGCAAAATTAACATATTTAATCATGTGAATTTTTTAATTTTAATATATAGAAAACAAAAAAGTATAATAATAGCTAAATCTGATTTGTTATCTATATAATTTTTTTCATTTTATAAACTGATTAGTTTTCCCCATTTTATAAGCAAGTATAATCATTTCCTTCTCTTCTTCAGTTATTTCCCTTGCATACATTTTTTCAAATTGTTGCAGTAACCTCTCAATATCAATAACTCTTTTTCTTTTCCTTGGTCTTGTCTTAACGTATGATGGATCGTATATTTTCGGCAATATGGATAAATTATGTATTTTTTTTAAAATTTCTGATGTGTAGTATGCATCAAAAAGTGCATTATGAAATTCATATGAAATTGGGATATTGAGCAATTCAACAGCATTTTGAAGCCGCATTAATTTCTTTTGAGGAAAATCCAGGTACAAAGAAACATTTATAGAACTGATGAAGGCATTATTGCTTTTTCCGGCAATAATGCCTATTTTATTATTACTAAAATTACATATTTTTTACACAAATTATCATTTGCCATTTACATAACTTAAATAATATAGCAATGACAATAGATTTTACGATGGAGGTCATGAATGATTAAATCAACATACAATATGATAAGCAATAAATTTAATGATTTGAAAGTTGGAATAAAATTAGGATTTGCGTTTATTATAGTAATTGTGTTATTCCTAGTACCAATAACAATAAGTCTTAAATATTTCAATGAAACTGTAAATTTATTCTACACGACAAATGAAATAACAATACCCGAAATATATCTTGCAACATCAGTATCAAAAGATATGAAACATATTGAAAAAAACCTTTATGCATCAATTCTTACTGATAATAATGCAAAAAAAGATGATTATAAAGAACTAAGCAATAGCTTACATAGTAATATAGAAAAGAATTTAATAGAATTACAGAGCTTACTTTTCAACGAAAATGACAAAGTTAACCTTCTCTTAAAGTTATTAGGTGATGAAGAAAATATCAGGAATGAAATTATGAGTTCTAAGTACAAGTCAGATGCACAAAGGTTAATTTTTAATTCATATGACCCTATTGTAAATAAAATCAATTCTGCTTTAGATGATATTACAAATGATATTAACCAAGGAGTAAACGAAAGTGCTTATGCATCACGTGAAAATTCTCAAATTTCTATAAGTATAACAATAGTAATGACAATAATAGTTTTAGCCATATCAGTATTAATAACCATCTTAATATCAAAAAGTATAGTAGCTCCAATTAAAGAAATAGAAAAATTAGTTAATGCGTTAGCAGATGGAAATTTGACTTACACCATAAATTATAAATCAAGAAATGAGTTAGGTAAACTTTCAAGCAGTGTTCAAAATTCAATATTCACTCTAGTATCATATATAAATGAAATTGATGAAATTATGAGTGAAATTTCAAAAGGTAATTTTAACTCAAAAATTAAACTGGAATTTAAAGGTGATTTTGAGCATATTAAACATTCAGTTACAGATTCAATTAATATGCTATCAACAACACTTTCTCAAATAAAAGTATCTTCAGATGAAGTATACATAGGCGCAGATAAAGTTGCTTTAGGTTCCCAAGAGCTTTCACGTGGTGCTTCAGAACAAGCAAGTGCTACTGAAGAATTATCTGCAACCATTGAAGAAATATCCGAAATAATACAAACTAATGCAAAAATAACTTTAGTTGCAACCAACAGCATAATTGATATGGACAATGAAATTAATTTTAGCAATAATCTTATGAAGGAAATGATTATTGCTATGACAGAAATTAACAACAAATCGCAGAAAATTGGTAAAATTATTAAAACTATTGAAGATATCGCATTTCAAACGAATATACTAGCTTTAAATGCAGCCGTAGAAGCAGCACGTGCAGGATCTGCAGGAAAGGGCTTTGCAGTAGTTGCAGATGAAGTTCGTAATTTAGCAAGCAGAAGCGCTGAAGCCGCAAAGAATACTACATTTCTCATCGAAGACACTGTAAAATCCGTATCATCGGGAAACATGATTTTAGATCAAACTGCTAAATCATTATCAAATGTTGTATCAAGTTCTCAAAGTATTAATAATACAATCAATGAAATTGCAAAATCATCTGAAGAGCAAGCTTCTTCTGTTGAACAGGTGCTAATAGGCATTGAACAAATTTCAAC
This sequence comes from Sedimentibacter sp., assembly GCF_033447055.1. Taxonomy (GTDB): domain Bacteria; phylum Bacillota; class Clostridia; order Tissierellales; family Sedimentibacteraceae; genus Sedimentibacter. Next base: position 2,026 of record NZ_JAWQJF010000018.1, on the reverse strand, counting down.
TGTAGTTCAAAAAAACTTAGCTATTGCAGAGGAAGATGCAGCAACTAGTGAAGCCCTGTCTGAACAAGCACGCGAACTGCATGTTTTACTCAATAAATTTCAATTTGAATATATTTGATTCTATTAATCAAATAATTTTTACATATTAAAACAAAAAATTTAAGTCAATTGGAGATTGAAATGTCAGAACAATTTAAAAAAGCGGTGTCTTATATCATAGAAAACAAACAAATTAAAACAGTTTTCCAACCTATTATATCACTTAGAGATGGCAGTATATTAGGTCATGAAGCTCTAAGCCGAATCACATGCGAAAGTGAAATTGAAAATACAGAAATGTTGTTTGAAATTGCAGGACAGCATAACCGGTTATGGGAATTAGAACTCCTTTGCAGAACAACTGCACTTGAAGCAGCTTATAAATTTATGATTCCTCCATATAGTAAAAAACTTTTTTTAAATGTAAATCCTAATATAATGCACGATGAAGCATTTAAAAAAGGTTTTACCAAAGGGTTTTTAAAGCATTACGATATCACACCACAGAATGTTATTTTTGAGATAACTGAAAGAAATGTAATTACGGATATTGATGGTTTTACTTCAACAGTTGATCACTATAAAAGTCAAGATTTCAAAATTGCCATTGATGATGCCGGATCGGGATATTCAGGACTAAATCTTATTAGTGATGTAAACCCTCATTATATTAAGCTTGATATGAAACTTATTCGTGATGTTAATAATGACAGTTTGAAATTTGCCCTTGTAAAGGGAATGGTCGAATTTTCTAAAGTTTCAAACACTTATTTAATTGCTGAAGGAATTGAAACTTATGCTGAATTAGAAACGCTGATAAACATAGGTGTTCAATATGGGCAAGGATATTTCATTCAAATGCCAAACCAAGAAGTGTTAGAAATACGAGATGAAATATTGTCAGTAATAAAAAAACTTAATCAGAAGAAAAACAGTATAAACAATAATACTATAACAAATATTTATATTAAAAATTTATGCACGTTTACTGATGTTGTTCATCCAAATGAAAAAGTGTCTAATGTATATGATATTTTCAAACAAGATAGTAATCATTTTGGTTTATGCGTAGTTGCAGATGGAGTGCCTATCGGAATTGTTACCCAGGAAAAATTAGCACTGAAATTAAGTGGACGATATGGCTATACATTGTATCAAAACAAAACCATTTCAGAAATTATGGATAAAAACTTCTTATCTGTTGATTATAAAACACCAATTAGTGAAGTATCCTCAATAGCCATGTCACGTCCTATCAATAAATTGTATGATTTTATTGTTGTCACAGAAAACGAAAAATACATTGGAACTGTAACAATTAAAAACTTATTGCAAAAAACTACTGAAATAGAAGTTTCAACAGCAAAACATCAGAACCCTTTGTCTGGTTTACCCGGTAATTTAATAATAGAGCAAATGTTAGCTCAATGTTTGGCATGTACAGAAGAATATAGCATTGCATACATAGATATCGACAATTTTAAGGCATACAATGACTGTTATGGTTTTGAAAACGGTGATTTAATAATAAAACTCTTAGCAAATATTCTTAGAAATTATTTTCCTATAGAACAATTTGTCGGTCATATAGGAGGAGATGATTTTATTGTCATTTTAAACAAGTGTGTAAATGATAATTACTTCATTGATGTTGTTAAAGAGTTTGAAAATAAAGTTTTAAAATTTTATAATAAAACAGATATTAGCAATGGATACATAACGGCTAATAACAGACGAGGCGAATTAGAGAAATTTCCACTCATAACTATTACATATGTTTTAGCTAACAACAACACACATAATTTTAGTAATATATTTGAACTTACTGAATATTTAGCTAAAATGAAAAAAAATGCAAAGCAAAGCAAGTATAGTTAATGGCATACTCATTATAAACTTATGAAGTCAATTCATGTAAAAGGGATGTAGCATTCATGATTATTATGGTGTCATTCTGAGAGCTTTAGCCCGAAGAATCTCATAATTT
>NZ_JAWQJF010000017.1:0-6927 GCF_033447055.1 Sedimentibacter sp. | reverse complement strand
TGTATACTGAAATTTTTCCATCAGTGCGGGCACTACTTGTTCTTTATATGTCGTTTTTAATCTAGCCATATAGTTCGTACCTCCCTTCGAGCATTATTAGATAACTGTACCGCATTTTTTACATGCTCTAACTTTTTTACCATTTTCTATTTTACTTTCAGTTCTTACGCCTGATTTGCATTTATCGCAATATAGCATTACATTTGAAACATTAATAGTGCCTTCTTGGTGCAAAATGCCTGCTTGCTGCATCTGATTAGTTTGCTTCTGATGTTTAGTAATCATCTTTACACCTTCAACAATGACTCTATTTTGTTTCGGCATACTTGTAAGTACTTTTCCTATCTTACCTTTGTCGCTGCCTGCTATAACTACAACTTTATCGCCTTTTTTTACGTGCATCTTTATACACCTCCTATTAAAGTACTTCCGGTGCTAGTGATATTATCTTCATAAATTTTCCGTCTCTTAATTCTCTTGTTACAGGTCCAAATATACGTGTTCCAACAGGTGTCTTATCATCTTTAATAATAACAGCTGCGTTTTCATCAAATTTTATATATGTGCCGTCGTTTCTTCTTACGCCTGCCTTAGTTCTCACTATAACCGCTTTAACTACATCACCCTTCTTAACAACTCCTCCAGGTGTTGCAGATTTAACCGCACATACAATTATATCGCCAATGTTACCATATTTTACGACGGAACCGCCCATTACTCTTATTACAAGAACTTCTTTAGCTCCAGAATTATCTGCGACTCTTAACCTTGACTCTGTTTGTATCATGTCTTCTACCTCCCTTCAATTGTCTTAGGGTTTATTTAGCTCTCTCTAGTATTTCTATAACTCTCCAACACTTTTCTTTTGATAATGGTCTTGTTTCCATTATTTTTACAGTGTCACCAGTTCTACATGCATTTTCTTCATCATGCGCTTTATATTTTTTAGTCATTTTTATTTGTTTTTTATAAAGAGGATGTGCCACAAGCTTTTCAGTTGCAACTACTATTGTTTTATCCATTTTATCACTGACTACTTTTCCAATTCTTACTTTTCTGTTGCCTCTTTCCAAAGTAAAGATCCTCCTTTCTTATTGCACATTTACGTTTAATTCACGTTCTCTAAGAACAGTCTTAACACGCGCAATATCTTTCTTGACTTTATTTATTCTCATCGGATTATCAAGTTCTCCGGTTGCAAGTTGAAATCTTAAATTGAAGAGTTCTGTTTTTAAATCTCCCACAGATTTATTCAATTCATCAACTGATTTATTTCTTAGTTCATTAGCTTTCATTTGCTTCACCATCCTTTTCTGCTGCCTGTTCTTTGGTAACAAATTTGCATTTGATAGGCAATTTATGCATGGCAAGTCTCATTGCTTCTCTGGCTACTTCCTCAGAAACCCCTGACATTTCAAACATTACTCTGCCTGGCTTTACAACTGCTACCCAGTATTCAGGTGATCCCTTTCCTTTACCCATACGAGTTTCGGCTGGTTTTTTTGTTACTGGCTTATCTGGGAATATTTTTATCCAGATTTGTCCGCCTCTCTTAACCGATCTTGTCATCGCTCTTCTGGCAGCTTCTATCTGGTTTGATGTTATCCAAGCTGGTTCAAGTGCTTGAAGCCCATATTCGCCATACGTTACAGTGTTACCTCTTGTTGCAACACCTGTCATTCTTCCTCTTTGTTGTTTACGGCGTTTTACTCTTTTAGGCATTAACATAATAATCTTCCTCCTTCCTTCAGGACTTATTACTTTTTATCTCTTTTATTATAGTTGTTATTGTTACTTGGTCTTTTCTTTTTCTTATTATCTTTGTTATCCGAAGGTGCTCTTGTTGGTTCCTGATTATCTGATAATAATGAACCCGGTTTTCTAAGCACTTCTCCTCTGCATATCCAAACTTTAACACCAACTTTACCAAATGTAGTGTTTGCTTCTGCAAAGCCGTAGCTTATATCAGCTCTTAAAGTTTGAAGAGGAATTTTACCCTCTGAGTATCCTTCTGTTCTAGCCATATCTGCACCATTTAATCTTCCGGAAGCAGATGTCTTCATTCCTTTGGCACCCATTTTCATTGTTCTTTGAATGGATTGTTTCATTGCTCTTCTGAAAGATATACGCTTTTCAATTTGACTAGCAATATTTTCTGCAACTAACTGTGCATTTAATTCAGGAACCTTTATTTCTTCAACATTAATTATAACAGTCTTCCCAGATATTTTTTCGATAGCGTTTTTTAAACTGTCTACGCCAGTACCGCCCTTACCTATTATCATACCTGGTTTTGCTGTGAATACACTTACCTTTACTCTGCTTGCAAATCTTTCGATTTCAACCTTAGCTATTCCTGCTGAACTCAAGTTTTTTGTTATATATTCACGAATTCTGTAATCTTCAGTTAAATTTAAACCAAAATTCTTTTTATCAGCATACCATTTAGAGTCCCAATCATTGATTATACCAACTCTAAGTCCATGAGGATTTACCTTTTGACCCATTTTTTACCTCCTTTGCTTGTTTACTATTCTCTTTCTTTTACTGCTGCGCCAATATGGCTGCTTCTTTTCAATATTTTATATGCGCTTCCCTTTGCTCTTGGTCTCCATCTCTTAAGAGTTGGTCCTTGATTAGCGTAAGCTTCGGAAACGAATAATTTGTCTCTGTCCATATCAAAGTTGTTTTCTGCATTTGCAGTAGCCGATTTAACTACTTTTTCTAAAATTTTAGCTCCCTTGCTTGGATAAAATTTTAAAATTGCTAATGCTTCATCAACATTCTTGCCTCTTACCATATCACACACGAATCTCATTTTTCTAGGTGATACTCTTATATATTTAGCAACTGCTCTAGCTTCCATTTAAGCTTGCCTCCCTTCTTATTTAACTTTTGAAGATTCATCAGTCTTGTCATGACCTCGATAAGTTCTTGTTGGAGCAAATTCACCGAGTTTGTGTCCAACCATATCTTCAGTTATATATACAGGAACGTGCTTTCTGCCATCGTGTATAGCTAATGTATGGCCTACCATTTCGGGGAATATTGTCGATCTTCTAGACCAAGTTTTCAATACTACTTTTTTATTGGCTTCATTCATATCCACAATCTTTTTCATAAGACTTGGTTCGCAATAAGGCCCTTTTTTTAATGATCTACCCATTCACTATTTCCTCCTTTCACAAAACCTAATACTATTTTACGTTTCTTCTCTTAACGATCATCTTATCAGATGCTTTTTTCTTTTTACGAGTTTTGTATCCTAGTGCTGGTTTGCCCCAAGGAGTAACTGGTCCCGGTCTACCTATAGGAGCTCTACCCTCACCACCACCATGTGGATGGTCGTTAGGATTCATTACTGAACCTCTTACTGTAGGTCTGATGCCCATATGTCTTTTTCTTCCAGCTTTACCTATTGATATGTTCTCATGATCCAAATTTCCAACTTGACCTATTGTAGCTCTGCAATCCATGCTTACCATTCTTACTTCGCCACTAGGTAATCTTACTTGCGCATACTTACCTTCTTTAGCCATAAGCTGTGCTGAATTTCCTGCTGAACGCACCATTTGAGCGCCTTTGCCAGGTTTAAGTTCTATATTGTGAATCAATGTACCAACAGGAATATTTTTTACCGGAAGTGCATTTCCGATTTTAATATCCGCATCAGCTCCTGAAACAATTGTATCACCAACTGCCAATTTATAAGGAGCTATAATATATCTTTTCTCGCCATCTACATAGTTAATTAAAGCTATATTAGCACTTCTGTTTGGATCGTATTCGATTGTTGCAACACGACCTGGTACTCCGTCTTTATTTCTTTTAAAATCAATGATTCTATATTTTCTCTTTTCTCCGCCGCCTTGATGACGAACTGTTATTCTGCCGTAAGAATTTCTTCCCGCTTTGCTTTTTAACGGAGCTAAAAGAGATTTCTCTGGTTCATTAGTTGTTATTTCTTCAAATGTTGAAACTGTCATTTGTCTCAACGCCGGAGAGGTTGGTCTGTATTTTCTAATACCCATGAGATTTTCCTCCTTTTTTTTCAATTTATAGCTTTACTAAATTCCTTCAAAGAATTCTATTGTTTTGCTTTCTTTTGTCAAAGTAACTATAGCTTTTTTCCAGTCAGCTTTTTTGCCAACGTGCACGCCCATTCTTTTATTCTTTCCGAGCATGTTCATTGTGTTCACACTATCTACCTTAACTCCGAAAATCAATTCTACTGCATTTTTGATTTCTGTTTTATTAGAATTTTTGTCAACTACAAAAGTGTATTTTTTTTCTGCCATGTTATCCATACTTGCTTCTGTAACTATTGGTTTGATTAAAATATCGTGTGGATCGCGCATTATGCGTACACCTCCTCCACTTTATTAACTGCGTCCTTAGTAATTAAGAAAGAATCACAGTTTAATATGTCATAAACATTAATTGTATTAACATATGCTGTTTTTACTCCTGGAATATTTGCTGCTGCTCTTAATACAGCTTCATCTCTTTCAGGTATTACTATTAATGTCTTTTTGCTTGCATTAAGATTACTTAAAACCTTAACCATTTCTTTTGTTTTTGGTTGTTCCAGCACTAATCTGTCAACAACAATTATTTCTTGATCTTGAACTTTAGAAGATAATGCTGATTTAAGAGCCAATCTTTTAACTTTCTTAGGAATTGCATAGCTGTAATCTCTTGGTTTTGGAGCAAATACAACTCCGCCGCCTTTCCACTGCGGTGATCTGATACTTCCTTGTCTTGCTCGACCTGTTCCCTTTTGTCTCCAAGGTTTCTTACCGCCGCCTCTAACATCAGCTCTTGTTTTTGCTGATTGAGTTCCTTGTCTTTGATTAGCCAAATAATTTTTTACAGCTTCATACATTACGTGAGTGTTTACTTCTACTCCAAATATGTCATCGTTTAATTCAACATCACCTACTTGGTTGCCTGTTATATCATAAAGAGCTACCTTTGGCATCTTTAACCCTCCTTTCCATGCAATTATTACTTAGATTTTCTAACTGCTTCTCTTATTTTTACTAAACCCTTTTTAGGTCCTGGTATTGCACCTTTTAAAAGTAATACATTTCTTTCAACATCAACTTTTACTACTTCCAGGTTTAATACTGTTACTTTGTCATGTCCCATATGACCATGAGCTTTAGTTCCTTTTACTACTTTTCCAACACCAGCAGATGCTCCCAAAGAACCTCTTAACCTGTGGAATTTAGAACCGTGGCTCGCATCACCTGTATGGTGACCATGTCTTTTTATACTTCCTTGGAATCCCTTACCTTTAGAAATTCCTGAAACGTCTACTTTTTCACCAACTTGGAAAATATCAACGCCAATCTTTTGACCAACTTCGTAGTTATCAATGTTTTCTACTCTAAACTCTCTCAAGAATCTTTTAGGTTCTACTTTTGATTTTTCAAAATGACCTTTGATAGGCTTAGTAACATTTTTAACTTTAACATCTCCAAATCCAACTTGAATTGCGTCGTAACCATCTTTTTCAACAGTCTTCTTTTGAACAACAACCATGTCGCCGGATTCTACAACAGTTACCGGAACAACATCACCTTGTTCAGTGAACACCTGAGTCATTCCTACTTTTTTACCAAGAATTGCTTTCATTTTACACCTCCTATTTTCTTACAGCGGATTGCATAAGCAATCATTCTAAGCAGAGTGCATATTATATTTTTCTCTACTTGCTTTTAAAACATCGAAAGAAACTGCCTTGCAATTTCATCACACCGTTTCAACGAGGTATCCTCGTTATAATTTGATTTCAATGTCTACTCCAGCAGGAAGATTCAATTTCATTAATGAATCAACAGTCTTTGGAGTAGGATTTGTTATGTCAATCAATCTTTTATGAGTCCTTTGTTCAAACTGCTCTCTGGAATCTTTGTACTTGTGTACTGCTCTAAGTATTGTAATGATTTGTTTTTCTGTCGGTAGAGGAATTGGACCTGCTACTGTTGCACCAGTACTTTTAGCTGTTTCCACGATTTTTTGTGCAGATTGATCAATTAATTGATGATCATAAGCTTTTAACCTAATTCTTATTTTCTGTGTGTTTGCCATTTTTTTACCTCCTTCTTCGTATGTCATCCATACAACTCGGAACTGCTCGATACACCACTCCGGGTGTTTCGTATTTTTTAGAAAAAGCAATACCGGTCGCCCTGTTTTATAACAGGACATACTCTGCAAAAATTACCTGAAATTATTGCATTCCAGCAACCTTTTGCGTCATCGCATGTGGCAAGCTTTATAATAATAAACCATAAATTATCATAAATCAAGTGTTTTTTTTATATTTTTTAAGTTATTTCGAATGTTTAACAATGATTACATTCCGTTAATAAAGTTTGTGTTTTCCTCGACATTATTAATGGAATTCTCATTGATTTTATAATAATTTTGATGATTTTTCAAAATTTAATAAATGAAAAGATGAATTTTCAGAAATTGTTTAACAATAGATTCATCAAAACTAAAGTACCTGGTACTTTAGTTTTGATGAATCAGATAAAAAACAGCTTTCGCAAAAAAGCTGTTTTTAGTAGTGTCAGTTTTGTCATTCTGAACGCAGTGAAGAATCTCCTCGTTAATCATATGAGATCCTTTGCTATCGCTCAGGATAAGCGACTAACATCAAATCAAAGATTTGAGTTATCTGCGCAGTCTCATTCACAAAAATATTTGCTCCCTTTGGTCGCATATTTTTGGAATTCGTTGCAAAAGACCTACCACTATTTTTCAGAAAAAACCGTTCTGAAAAATAGGGTTAGGGCTTCTTTATTTTATTATTGAAGTAACAACTCCAGATCCAACTGTTCTTCCGCCTTCACGGATTGCAAATCTTAATCCTTCTTCTATTGCTATTGGATGGATTAATTCTACTATAAATCT
>NZ_JAWQJF010000016.1:0-6752 GCF_033447055.1 Sedimentibacter sp. | reverse complement strand
TAAGAGACGTAGAAGAAGCTCAGCAAAGAATAGTATCTGTAATCAGGCGTTTGGAAGAAGAAGGGGAATTGTTCATAGCTAAGGGCGGAAAGGATGATATTATTGTCTAATATAATTAAAGCTGAATATGTAATATTTGATGACAAAAAAATAAATCGCATTAAGAAAGAGGAATTTGCAGAACAAAAATCAATAACTACACCTAGGGAAGATTTGTATGAAATATATAATCAAAGAGAAATAATTTTAAAAGAAGCAAATGAAGAAGCTTTGAAAATCATAAATGCTGCTAAAAGAAATGTCCAAACTGAGATAGCTGAATTAAAAAAAAGGGGCTTCGAAGAAGGATATAATGCAGGCATGGAAATTGGTAAAAACAAAGGTTATGAAGAAGGATATGAATTAGGTAAGTTAAAAATCACTGAAAAACTCAATAAACAAAATAAAACTAAAGAAAAAGAAATAACTAATATGTTGGAAGAAATAGAAAATAAAAAAGAAAATATTATTTCCACATATGAAAGAGGATTAAGTAAGCTTGCAATTGATATAGCTGAAAAAATAATCAGACAAAAAATTGAATTGCAAGGTAATATAGTAACAAGAATAATAGAAAGTGTAATAAAAGATTACAGAAATGAAGAATGGGTTAAAGTATATATTTCAAGCAAAGATGATGCGAAATCCATTAGAGCAGATAAAGACTTAATTCAAAGCCTTAGCAAAATATCGAATGATGTGAAAATAGAAGTATCAGAAGAGTTAGAAGAAGGAAGCGCTATTGTTGAAACACCTGAAGGAATTGTTGATGCAAGTATTATTACACAGCTGAATAATCTTAAAGAAATGGTACTAAGTAAAAATGATTGATGAAAAATTGAAAAATATCCAAGATGTCCTCGCTAAAGAAGATTTCTGCACATACGTAGGAAAAGTAAAAAGAATATCCGGAATGATGATTGAAGCAACAGGAAGCAAGTATAAAATCGGTGAAGTATGTGAAATAAATACGGACATAAATGATAAAAAAATACGTGCAGAAGTTGTTGGGTTCAATGATGGGAGAGTCATATTGATGCCCTATGAGGACATTAAAGGTATAGGGCTCGGAAATTCTGTAATATCTACAAAGAATAAATTAAAAATACCGGTTGGAGATTTTTTAGTAGGAAGAATAGTTGATGCAACAGGACAACCTATTGATGATGGTGAAAAATTTGACTGTGATGAATACTGCTATGTAGACAATGAGTATATTAATCCGTTGTCAAGACCTAGAATTAATTCAAGCTTAAGTTTTGGAGTTAAAGCAATAGATGGACTTTTAACAATAGGTAAGGGACAGCGTATAGGCATATTTGCCGGAAGCGGTGTGGGAAAAAGTACATTGCTTGGAATGGTAGCAAAGAATGTTAAAGCAGATATAAATGTAATAGCTCTGGTTGGTGAAAGAGGAAGAGAAGTAAGAGAGTTTATTGACAAAGACTTAGGCGAAGAAGGTTTAAAAAGGTCTGTTTTAGTAATAGCAACTTCAGATCAGCCGGCAATGCTGAGAATGAAATGCGCACTGGTCGCAACGACAATAGCTGAATATTTCAAAGATCAGGGAAAAGATGTACTCCTTATGATGGATTCGCTTACAAGATTTGCGATGGCACAAAGAGAAATAGGTCTTGCAACCGGAGAACCTCCTGTAGCAAGGGGGTATACACCATCAATATACGCGGAGCTTCCAAAACTTTTAGAAAGAAGCGGAAATTTTAACACCGGTTCGATAACAGGAATTTATACTGTATTAGTTGAAGGGGATGATACAAATGAACCAATTTCTGATACAGTACGAGGAATAGTTGACGGCCACATAGTTTTGACAAGGAAATTGGCAAATTCAAATCATTATCCTGCAATTGACATTAATGGAAGCATATCTAGACTTATGAATGATATAGTTTCAAAAGAACAAAATAATGCTGCAAAAAAAATTAGGGATATATTGTCAGTGTACTACGCTAATTATGATTTGATATCCATAGGTGCTTATAAAAAAGGTACTAATTTAAAGCTAGATGAAGCAATAAGCAAAATTGATAAAGTAAACAACTTCTTAGTTCAAGGAGTAGACGATAAATATACATATGACGATGTGCTTGATTTGATGAAAGACATTTAACTGAAATTAAGAATTAGTAATTTATTTCAATTTAAAAGGAGCATTATGAAAAAGTTTATTTTTTCACTTCAAAAAGTATTAGAAATAAAAGAGCAAATTTTAGAGAATTTAAAAATTGAACTGGGAAATTTAAATCAAGAATATAGTACTATGGAACTTAACATAAAGAACTTAAAAGATAAATTTTCATCTGTAAATAGTGATTTTCTTGAAAAATCAACTATTGGTGTTTCTGTAGGAGAAATGTCATACTACAAAATTTATATGAGCAGCATTCTAAAGCAAATAGAAAACAAGGAAGAAGAAAAAGAAAATTTATTAAAGAAAATCGAATCAAAAAGACAAGAAATTATTAGTAAAAATATTGAAATATCAAGTCTTGAGAAATTAAAAGAAAAAGAATATGAAAAATACAACCATGCTCTTTTGAAAAGCGAAGAAATATTTATTGAAGAATTTGTATCTAATAAAAGCATGACAAAAGGGTATGCAGTATAAATTTATAATAATTGAAAGGAGGTGAGAAAATGAATATGAATGTGAATATGAATTTAAACAATATGCTGGCAAATCAGGTTCAAAATAATGCAATGCAAAAAAACAGCAATTTAAAAAATTCTGATGATGGTTTATTTATGAATATGTTAAATATGCTGATGACACAAAACAGCGCAACAGATTCTTCGGGTTTTTTAAATATTGATAATGCTGATTCAAGTGTAAGTGCCAATGCAATGGAATTGTTGTTAGGAAACAATATAAAGAATTTCATAAACTTAGATGATGCTGGTATTTCTGATGATGAAAGTATTTCCTTTTTAACTGAGTTAAATAAAGAAGAAAAGACAGACTTAAAAGATGTAAATAATAATTTAACCAGCATGATTAGCGGATATAACTTCATAAATTCTTTCATAAAAAATTCTGATATTGAAGCAGTTCAAGAAGTGTATAGTGCAATAAACAGTTGCTGTGATAAAAACATAAAGAATATATCTTTTATTAATCCTAAAGCGTATGGAATTGCAAAAGATGTGACAAAAGACAGACAGCAAAGCATTATAAATCAAGATGCAGCTCAAGTATCACAAATTTCTATAAAGGGAAATGAAAAGAATTTAAGTTCTTCAGCTGAAAAATTAATATTACAAATAGAAAGTGACAAAAATAAATTTAAAAAAGAATTTAATTATCAAGTTGATGTAACAGAAAACAAACCCGTAATGGAAGAGAACAACAAAATTATCGAAGTGAGTGATGAGTCATCACAAATTAAATCTTCAGTTTTATCTCAAGTGAAAGACAAAATTGTATTTATGACCAGTGAAGGAACTGAAGGAAAAGAAGGTACAAAGCAAGTCACTATGGAACTTAATCCTGAAAATATGGGGAAAGTAGACATTAAAATGATTTTTGAAAACAATAAAATAACAGTTGAAATCAAAGCATCCAATGAAGAAACACATAAAATATTGTCTTCAAATGCAGAAGAACTTACAAAAGCGTTAAATAAAAATACTGAAGCAAGTGTAAATGTTACAGTTAAGCCCCATGAACATCAATATGGACAAAATCCATTGGATTATAACAGTCAAAACAACGGGCGTGGCAGGCAAAGAAACAACAATTTTTACTACAGCAATGAATCAGAAGACATCGAAGAAGACGGCGTATTTTCTCAAATTATAAATTTAAGAACTATGAAACTAAGCAGTGCAGTTTAAGGAGATAAAATGGAGATAAATGCATACAACAACTATGTGAACAGTACAGGCAGCACAAGCAATTTAAACGTTCAATCATCAAGTGAATCTTTAGATATGCAGGATTTTCTGGATTTGCTGGTTGCACAAATGACAAATCAAGATGTTATGAATCCTATGGAAAACACTGAATTTATTTCACAAATGGCCCAGTTTTCATCGTTGCAGGCAATGTCAAACTTATCAGATATTTCAATGCAGGGACAGGCAACATCGCTCATTGGAAAAAATGTGGTTGTAGCAAGCTACGACAGTCAAGGAAACCTTGTTGCAGACGAAGGTGTAGTTCAAAGGGTTACTATCCACAGCGGAGAAACAAAACTATATGTAAATGATATAGAGTATAGTTACTCTAATGTCATGGAAATAAAGCAAACGTCAGAAACTGATCCGATGCAGGAATTGATTGAAAAAGTTTTAGAAGGAATAAACAGCATAAATGATGCTCTAGGTGAAGAAGAGATAAATGAAATTTCAGCAGTGGAAAGTGTAGAGCAGCAATAAGTTGTGAGGTGGTGATAAAATGACTGATATTAATTTCATTAGAAAAATAAGCAACTTAAACAATAACATTCAATTAAACACTAATGTTAAAGACAAAGAAAGTATTAATTCAACTTTCAAAGATATTTTAAATGAAAAATTTAAGGAAAATGAAAAAGTTGAAAACGAAGTAATTTTTTCTAAGCATGCAAACGAAAGGATAAAGGAAAGAAATATTGATGTGAGTGAAGAAGTTACCGGTAAGTTAAACAAAGCGGTAGAACAAGCCAAGGACAAGGGTTTGAAAAATGTGCTAGTAATGATTGATAATCAAGCATTCATAGTAAGCACAATGAGCAACAAAGTAATAACTGCTGTAAACAGCGATGAATTAAAAGAAAATTTATTTACTAATATTGATGGAGCTGTAATAAAATAGCCGGTCCTTTTTAGGAGGTTAAAATCTGGATTGTTTGAAGGATTAGCAGCTTAATAAAAAAAGGAGAATGATTAATTATGATGAAAGCACTTTATTCTGGTGTATCAGGAATGAGAAGCCACCAGACAAAAATGGACGTAATAGGTAACAATATAGCAAATGTAAATACGAATGGTTACAAAACACAAAGAGCAACATTTAGGGATGTATATTACCAGACAATGAGCAATCCAAGCCAGGCAGCTACAGGAATAGGCGGAACGAACTCATCACAGGTAGGTTATGGGGCACAAATTGCATCAGTTGATACAATACATACATTGTCAGGATACTCTCCGACAAACAAGGAAACTGATTTGTACATAAATGGAGAAGGCTATTTAAAAGTTATAGATGCCAGCGGAGAAATGTACTATACTCGATACGGAGCATTGAATTTTGACTCGGAAGGACAGCTTGTAGATTCAAATGGATCAATTGTTTTAGGATTGAACAGTGTAATAGACGCTAGTGGTACAGTAACTACTGCTGTAGTTCCAAAAACTGCAGAGGGTACTGATGGTAAGGGAATTCAGGATACTTTAGTTGGAATAAAAATACCTATAAATGACTATTCAAACATCACTATAAACAGCGATGGTACGATAACTGGAGTAAAAACCGGAACTGATACTATAGAAACTTTAGGACTTATAGCAATTGCTACAGTTCCAAATCAAGCAGCGCTTAAATTGGAAGGAAGTTCTTACTATGTTGCGGGAAATAACACTGGAACTATAACATACCACGCAGCCGGTCTTGGAGGTTCTGGAGCACTGGTTACAGGTGGATTGGAAATGTCCAATGTTGACTTGGCAAATGAATTCTCTGACATGATTATTACACAAAGAGGATTCCAAGCTAATACAAAAATAATATCAGTAGTAGACCAAATGTTAGAGGAACTTGTTAACTTAAAGAGATAGTAAAACAATTAAAAGTAAATTTTCGTCATCCTGAGCGTAGTGATGGATCTCATGAGATTCTTCACTGCGTTCAGAATGACAAAACTCAATAATAAAAGCATTAATCATGCTTATAAAAATTTGTGATTGTGATTAATATTTTTATTAGAAAATATGGAGGTCCTATGGTTGAGGTAGTAGGCATTAACGGAGAAGAGTTTTTGTTAAACGCAAACTTAATAGAGATAATTGAATTCATTCCTGAAACAAAAGTAACATTAACAACAGGAAAATATTATTTAATTAAAGATTCAAAAGATGAAATAGTGGAAAAAATAATAAAATATAATCAAAAAATATTAAGAGGCGTTACTGCTGAATAAATAAAGAGGTGTAGTATGAATATATCATTTTTAGTTGGATTATTGGCGGGATTTGCCTTAGTTATTTATGGAATAATTGGTAGCGGGTCAGGCATGTCCCAGGTAACCGAGAGTTTTATCGATGTTTCAAGCATGTTTATTACTTTCGGTGGAGCAATTTCAGCAACGATAATGTCTGTTCCGGTTAAATATCTGAAAGATGTTCCGAAAAACATGAAAGTATTAATGAATAAAGAAAAAACAGATTTGAATAAATATATTGATTCAATAGAAGAACTTTCCAGGGAAGCAAGGCTCAAAGGTCTTTTAGTTCTTGAAGAAAAAGTAAATACAATGGATTTAAATGATGAATTTTTAAAATATTGCGTAATGCTCATAGTCGATGCTATTGAGCCTACAAAAGTTAGAGCACAAATAGAAAATGAAATAAATTGCATAGAAGCTAGGCATTCTTCTGCTTGGAAAGTATTTGATACACTTGGAGGATTTGGACCTGCATTTGGTATGTTGGGAACATTGATAGGACTTATAAATATGCTTGCAAACATGGATACATCAAACGGTGCCGAT
>NZ_JAWQJF010000015.1:0-6788 GCF_033447055.1 Sedimentibacter sp. | reverse complement strand
TTAACTTAGGACTATCTAAATGCGTATTTCAATGCATTTATGATAATGAATGCTAAACTGATACCAAGTGTAATGTAAAGAACTGGCATCAAAGCACTTAGCATTGTGTTTGTCCAAGTGAACATTTCAGCAGGATCAAAGTTAAATGTTAATGACGTTGTTTCAGCAAATGCTGGAACAGTAGCAGCTGTTGTTATAACTGCTGTGCTGACAGCTATTTTCTTACTGTCGATTTTTGATTTAAGGTTACAAATTAATGCTTTCATAAATTCTCCTTTTATAATTTTATTTAAAGACCGAGAAAGCTTTTTATTAAAGCTGTCGGTTTCTTTATCAATGATGAATTTGTCAGCATATGTACTAACTGATATGCTGCTTTAATAAGTCCTATAAATAATGATACTTGTACTAATCTAATTGTCATGTTGTAGATTGTATCTCCTACTACATAACGTATTGTACCTACATATGGACTTATAATTGTAATCATATCAAATGTTGTTAGATTGGTTACAACACCGTCTAAGGTCGTTTTAGTTGTTGTAAAGTTAGAAATTATTTCACCAATAGAATTAAAAAATAATGTAAATATATCTAATAAGTTATATGTCATAATTTCCACCTCACTTTGTTAAATCTCTAAAGTTTATATTTTCATATTCTTCATTTCTGAAAACTGAATCATTATCATTGTGTCTTGCTACATAATTATCTAAACCTTGCATGGTACTTCTATCATTACCGTAATTATTTAGAGAATTAACATAAGAACTATCATGTTTTATATCTCTATCTGTTCTTAATTGTTGTCTTTCTATTCCAGAAAAACTATGATAAAGCTTTTGTAAAACAGTAACAATAAACAAGAAGAAAAATACTGTAAACATATATTCAAATATTTGTTGTAGTGTTATATTAAAACCACCAACTTTTATATTTTTTATGTAATTAAGTCCGGATAACATTGTTGGATATGATTCAAACAATGCACTATTAGCCGGTATTGATAACATACTGAATACTGCTATAAGGAACTTTAGAAGTATTAAAATTACTATTATTATCAAATAGTAAAATATATAGAATATATCAAAGAACCCTTTGAAATTTCCCCAGTCTATTCCTTCATCTGCTACACTGCCAGCTGTTGGATTAGCTGTAAACCAATTTTTTATAAGATTAAATAAATCCATTAATACTTTTAATATTGTACCTAATATAGGAATTCTGAATATCCAACCTGTTCCGTCCGGTTCAAATACTCCTTCAGGATTATCAACACCAACACCTTCATCAGCCGGATTTGATGTATCAGAAATTCCTGTGCTTGGTGTTACTATTATAGTTGGTGTTCCTTCTTCATCTTCTTCTACTTCAATATTTGTATCAGAAGTTGTACTTCCTTCAGCTGCTATTACTCTTTCTGCTGCTGATGTTGGAGTATCTTCCCATGTTGCCCCTGGATCTATTGTTGTAGAAATTAAATCCAATATATTATAATTTCCTGCAAATGCACTTGTTGGTGTATAAGTAACAATACCTAATTGATTCAAATTAAATAAATCAGAAACCTTATAGTTTAATGAATTTATATAATAATCTGTTTTAGTAATATCAATAGTCAAATAATCTTTAATAAAATCTAAAAACTCTAATGTTGATTGACCACCAGTAAAAACTTTTGAATAAATAGTTGAATTTGTAACACTATTTTTTATTAAAAAATAATAACCATCATAAATATTTTCATCATTTAACAAAACATAATTAAATGTATTTAAAACTCTATAAGTATAAGAACCTTTAGTTACTATCTGTAAATAGTAACTTGAATTTAATTCAATTTTTGATTCAATAATTGGTTTAAAATTAGTTCTAGTTCCTTGACTTAAAGAACCACTTAAACATTTATACAAATATGAACCACCTAATAATTTAATAAAATCAGAATTATCATAGTTATGTAAAGTAGACCTCGCACTTAAAGAGTCATCATAAAATTCAACATATTGAATATTATTAATAGTATTTATTGCTAAACTACCAATATCATTTTTAAATGGATTTAATGTTTTTTGTCCTAAATAATTTGCTAACATTTGATATATTCCTAAACCTTGTAAATCTGCTGCTGTTAATGCTTCACTATTTGTTATTTTATTTTGTAATGTTATCATTTCAGTTTCATATTTACTGAATTCTGAATCTGAAAATGTTGTGTTTAACATTTCGTTAATATCATAATTTGATAAATCTGTATAATATTTATATATTCTTGCCTTAGCATATACGGATAAACCTTTATATATTGTATCTGCACAATCATTTAATTCTTCAATATTAGAAGCTATATTTTCTACAGCTGTTTTTGTTGCATCTGATAAACCTTTACTATCTTGTATTTGATAAGCATAATAACCTACTATTGGTATTAAATATTTTGACATTTGTGCAATAGCTGTTGTTTCTACTGCGTGGACATATGCGCTTTTTCCTTGAATTAATGAACCTATTGGTGATATTAATATAAATAATATTGCAAATGTTAAACTGATTATTTTTTTTATTTTATTTTTCATATTTTACCTCAATAGTAGTCTTTATTTGTTCTGATATAGTAAATCATTGTTGATATTGCTATTGTTGCTATTATGAAAAATAGTGCTTGATATAAAAATATATAGAATTGATATACCATGTTTTTCATCTCCTTTTTCTTTATGAGACTTTGTTTCTGTATTTAATTGAAATTTCTTGCTTTTTATAATAAAGACATTTTGTCAGATTTTCTAAGTCTTGTATTGTTGGATTTTCTAATTTTTTATAATATTCTTGTAATTTACAAAATGTTTTGTCTTGGCAATTTTGACATTTTAAATTGAGCATATAATTTATTGAATATTTTAATGGATTTACTTTTTTTGCTTTTTCCATGGTTTTTTCTCCCTTTTTTTAAAACCTTTAAACCTTAAAATATTAAAACCCTTTTGGGAACATCCGCGCTTCGGTGCGCGGCCGGCTTTTCGTTCCAAGCTGCGCTTTCCACTGCAATCCGGAGTTCGCGGTTTAACCTAATTTACTGGCACTTACTCCGTGATTTACGCTTTAGGTTTAATTTATGTTTTCTGCCTGGAGCGAGCTTTGTATTAAGGATAGTGGGGTTTTTGCTGTTCTAAAATCTAGTTTAGCCGGGGGATTGGCCCGGCTTTTGGTTATACTGCTTTTTTTTGGTCCGGGGTTTTTGTGAACAGCTCCGGCACTGTTGTTATGTAGTTTACGCCGATTAATTTTTGTATTGGCTGCCCTTTGGCATTTACGCGTGTTAAAAATTTTGATTCATATACGCCTGGCACTTTGCTTATTGAATATTCTTGATCAAGTGTCAAAACTGCATCTGCTACCTGATAGCCTTTTTCCCTGGCATCTACATTTACTGGTTCTAAATCGTCGTTGAATATGTATTGAAGCTTTATTCCGGATATTTGTTTTCCGGTTTTAGGATCTTCAAAGTCAAATTTGTTTGTGTGTAATATTGTGATATTCATGGTTTTTTCTCCCTTTTAGGATTAATGTACGGTTTTTATTGGAAAGCCGCCAAACCAATTTTTATTTGAAGCTGATTAGTTGGGATTTCGCTCCCCAACAAGCATAGGTATTAAACAGCTATCAATCAATTTATAATAAACTAAGCAGCTAAAGGGATTTTGTGTTAGGCGCATCCCCAAACCTGGAATTTATAGCTGCTTGCTTATATGATTTTTTATATTATGGAAAACCACCAAACCATATTTTATATTAAGCTGCTATAATGTTTTACCGGATAACATTAAAACCGTCGCGATTCCTATAATTAGCAGCTAATAATATTAAGGAGGTGGGCAGGGGGTAGTCTGCCCGGTGTAAAAACATGTTTAAAATGGAAGTTCGCTTTCTTCAAGCGGTAAATAATCATTGTTGTTTTCATCCATGAAATTGATGAATATTGCTATGTCTCCTATTTCATCAAATGGATCGTATTCTTCAAAATAATCATCTTCTATTTCTGAATCTTCATCAGGGTGTTCTAATGAATTTTCAAAATTAGCATATGGACATTCTGAACACTTTAAATCTTCGTTAATGCATTCGTCATCAATATATGGACAATATTTCATACGAATTCACGTTCTTTCCGGGCCAGCTGATAACAGTTCTGAATCACCTGGTTAGCTTCATCTTCGCCTAATATTTCAAACATTTGATTGCACAGATTTTTAAAATTTTCTACTGTTTGAAAATAAAATGCTTTTAAAATAATTTCTGTCCAAATACTTATTGTCAACTCTGTTTTCTTTTCTTCGCTCATTGGTTTTTTCTCCCTTTTAATTATTTATTAGAATCAATTATTTTTTGAATTTTATTAGCTTCATTTTCAAACCACATCATATAGGGTTTTACTATTTCTTTAATTTCATTATTTTTTTCAATTGAATTAATAAAACTTGCAAATTCTAAACTTGCTAATTCATTAATTCTATCAACATAATCTTGTAAATTAATAATTTCAAAATTTGTTAATCTGTTATTTTTCATTGGTTTTTCCTCCCTTTTAATTATTTTTTTTTATTTAAACAAATCTTCAAATTTTTGAATCTTTGTTTTGAAATCTTCCAGGAGCAGTTGTTTTTCTTTAATTTGCTGCTCTAAATCTGCTAAATATTTCTTATATTCCTTGTCCTGACTTAAGTAATATTTTAGAAAATTATTGATTTTATCATTCCAAGTAGTGCCAGGATGATTGTCTATTTCATCATATAGAATTTTATTAATTCTTATGGTTTTTTGTATATCACGCGGTTTTTTCATTTTTCTAAATTTCCTTTAATTGAATCTTGTAATCAATATAAATTGTGTTTGTTTCATCACTTGTAAAATTATTAAAAACTCTTAAATTATTTTTTAGAATATCAATTGATATAAAACCAATTGTTTCACCTTTAAAATTTAATAATTGCAAATGATTTGTACGTGATGATTTTACTGATTTTGATATATCATGATATTCAAAAACTATTTCATTTCCTAAAAATACGTTGAATGTTAAACTTCTTTTCATTGGTTTTCTCTCCCTTTTAATTTGATATTTTTTGCTTTTTTATTTACATATTTTGTGATATAATTGATGCAAAATCTGCTTTTTATTACTTGATTTGTAGTCATAATTCATTTTACCACACAAGCGTGTGGATGTCAACAATTAATACCAAATAAATGTGTGGTTTATTAAACAAAAAAGGAGCTACCTTATGAATGAAGATTTCGGTACACGTTTAAAAAGATGCTTGAAAGATGCTGGATATACACAAGTTAAAGCAACAGAAACATTACAACTATCTAAAAATGCAATTTTAAACTATACCAAAGGAAGAATTCCAGAAGCTAATATTTTATATGAATTAGCAAAAATATGTAATTTAAGTATGGAATATCTTTTAACAGGAAAAGAAGAACTAACAAATTTAACTGAAGATGAATTAAATTTGTTGAGTAAATATAATTTACTTAATGATAAAAATAAGGGAAAAGTAGAAAATTTTATTGATGAAAGATTGAATGAACAAGAAAAGAATTTAACGGACACCAAGAACTTAGCATAAAAAGAATAGGTAATATTATATATTTAAACTTTTTATGAAAGGGAAATGTTATGCCAAATCTAAACAAACGTCAAATTGAATTTAGAAAACAAATGAAACAACTGGAAAAAGTAAAAGATTATAAAGAAATAATTGATGAACATAATGATTTTTACAATAACACAGCTTATGAACAAGAAATACTTAATAAATATTATAAAAAAGAAAAAACCAAAAGAAGAATTATATATTTTTTTATTATTACACTTATAACTGCAGGAATTTATAAAAATTTAGATTTTATCACATCAAAACTAGCAATAGCATTTATAGAACAAAAAAATGATGATGATAAACAAATTAAAAATTTTTATGGTAATACATATTATACAAATGATGAAGTAAAACAATACAAAATTGCACAATATCATTTAAATTATAAAAAACGTGTTGAAGCAATAAGTATAATTTTATCTTCAACACTAAATAATAATAATTTATATAATTTAGATAATATCAAAATTAATGAACAATTAAAAATCATAAATGATATGATTGTAGAATTTAATAATTATATTCCAGAAGAAATAAATAAAAACTTACATTTATATGATTGTAATTTATTAATTGCATTCAGAGATAAATGTAATGCTGCAATAAATCTAAGCAATAATTATTATGATAATAACCTTATTAATAATTTTAATGCAGCTAATAAAAATATTAACTATTATAGTGATTTGTATAGAACAGAACTTTTAAGTATTTTTAATAAAATTGGCATGCAATACACAATTTTAGAAAATGGCACTATTAATTTTACCTATAAAATAATTGAATAATTTATCTTTAAAACTCAAAATCCGTTGGTGGCAACACCGTGGGGGTTCAAGTCCCTTCTACGGCACCAAAAATAAAATGAGACTCGCAAGGTCTCATTTTTTTATGCCTATTTTTAATGAATGTACTTTATAATGATTATTTTTCATGCTATAATTGATAGGAGGGGGGACACACCTCTGCAATAGGGATAGTCTCTGAGGGAGTGAGGAATGTCCCCGTAATAAGGAGAAAAAATGAGCAAATTATATATAGTGCCAACACCAATAGGAAACCTTAAAGACATGACACAAAGAGCAGTTGAAACTTTAAAGGCCAGTGATTTAATTTTAG
>NZ_JAWQJF010000014.1:0-8466 GCF_033447055.1 Sedimentibacter sp. | reverse complement strand
TGGTTATATGAGCAATTCAGGTTATGAAGATGTAAGAGAAGCTATTGCCCAAGATATCAATAAAAAATACAACGTAAATCTGACATATAAGAATGTTGCAATGACTGTAGGTGCAGGCGGTGGATTGAGCGTCGTGTTCAAGACTATCTTGGATCCAGATGATGAAGTGATCACGTTTTCTCCATATTTTGGTCCGTACAGAGCCTATGTCGGTGACTGCAATGCAAAGCTTGTAGTTGTTCCAACTCACTTGGGCATCTTTCAACCTGACCTGGATGCACTGGAAGCGTCAATTACCTCTAAGACAAAGGCTATACTTTTAAATAATCCAAATAACCCTACAGGTGCAGTATATGGAGAAGAGGTTCTAAAAGGGATTGCTGAAATTGCTACTAGAAAATCTAAAGAGCTTAATCGGACTATTTATATTATTTCTGATGATCCGTATAGAGAGATTGTTTATGATGATATTGAAGTTCCTTTTATGTTGAATTATTATACAAATACCTTTATCGTTTATTCTTACAGTAAATCACTCTCATTACCTGGAGAAAGAATTGGATATGTTGCATTTTTACCTGAGATGGAAGAAGCTGAAGAAGTGGAAATATGCCTAAGTAATGCAACTAGGAATCTTGGTTTTACAAATGCACCGTCGCTTTTCCAGAGAGTACTCATAAAATGCTTAGATGAAACTGTTGACGTGGATTTCTACAGACGAAACAGGGATCTGTTATATAACCATTTACTTGAACTTGGATTCGAATGTACTAAGCCACAAGGAGCATTTTATCTCTTCCCTAAAGCACTTGAAGAGGATGATAAAGCCTTCGTAGCAGCTGCTAAGAAATATAACATTCTAATAGTACCAGGTACAACTTTCGGTTGTCCTGGATATTTTAGAGCATCTTATTGTATTTCTTATGAAAAGATTGAAAAATCATTAGAAGCGTGGACTAAGCTTGCAAATGAATACAAAACTAATGAGAAAAGAATTTGATATAGCTATTTACTATTTGAAGATAAAAGCATGGTAAATGAGCAATGTCATTAAGATAACCAACTTGTGACAAATAGAATTAAAGTCAATTGAAAGTTTTTATGCTTTCAATTGACTTTTTTCTTATAAAGCCCTAATATGTTATATATAGTGGGTTTCAACTTAGAAGCGCTTAGTGCAGAATAGCGTTAGTATGGAGGAAAAAATGACTGAATTATTAGCTCCAGCAGGAAATATGGAAGCTTTAAAAGCTGCAATTTCCAATGGTTGCGATGCAATATACTTAGGAATGCAAAAATTTGGTGCACGTGCATACTCATCTAATTTTGATTATGAATCGTTAAAAGAGGCTGTTACGTATGCACACCTTAGGAATGTTAAAATCTATGTTACAATGAATACCATCATTTTCGAAAACGAAGTTGAAGAAATGAAAGAGCAGATGCATGAATTAAATGAAATCGGTGTTGATGGAATTATCGTCCAGGACCTGGCTGCTTTCGATTATTTAGTTAAAAACTTTCTTGATATGGAAGCACATTGCTCAACTCAAATGGGAATAGACGATTTAGACGGTACTTTATTATTTAAAGAACTTGGTGCTAAAAGAGTTGTTCTGTCCCGTGAGGTTGAGATTGAAAAAGTAAAAGAGATAAGAAGAATAGCTAAAATACCTTTAGAAATTTTTGTTCACGGTGCTTTATGTGTATCATATTCCGGAAACTGTCTAATGTCCGGATTAATCGGCTATCGAAGCGGAAATCGCGGAAGATGTGTCGGTTCATGTCGTAAGGAGTATGAACTAATTGATAAGACAACAGATACATCTTTAGGGAAAAACTATATTTTATCTACTAAGGATTTAAACACAATCGATTATATCAATGATTTAAAAGAAATTGATTCTTTAAAAATAGAAGGTCGAATGAAAGAGCCTGCGTATGTTGCTAATGTTGTATCAAAATATCGCATGGCCTTAGATAATAAAATAACCCAAGAAGATAAAGAAAATCTAAGCAAAACATTCAATAGAACATTTACTAAAGGATATTTGTTTCACGAAGATAAGAAAGATATTACAAACATCTTAAGACCTAATAACTTTGGTTATGAAATTGGAAGAATCAGCAAGATTGTTAAAGACATGTATGAAATAACACTTACACGTACTTTAAATCAAAACGATACAATCAGAATAAGTCATAACAATGAAGATGTTAATTTAACTGTTGTAAAACTGTACGATAAAGATGGAAATTTAATCAACAAAGCAGATGATGTATGCTATATCAAAATTAAAGAAAAGATGTCTAAGGGTGATTTAGTATATATAACGAAGGATTATTTATATTACAAAGAATTAGAATTATCACTGGAAAAAGAATTTAAGCGTTTTAACCTAGATATTAAAGTGTATGCATATCCAGATTCAAAGCTTATCATAGATGGGGAGGGTTTAGGCTTTAATTATTTATATGAAAGCGAGGAAATACTAGGCGAAGCAATTAATAATCAAACAACAAAAGAGCAGGTAATAAAGCAATTTTCAAGATTAAATGACACTATATTCGAACTTAACCATGTAGATTTTGAGGAAAGCAATGTATTTATTCCAGCTAAACTGTTAAATGCAGCAAGAAGAAATATTGTACAGGGCTTATATGACTTAAAGCTTAACAGCCAAAAGAAAAGAACCAAAACATTGAAAGTAAAAGAAAAAATAAGCTTTGCCCCTGAAAAGCCATACCTTACGGCCTCTGTAACGACTAAGGAACAGTATGATGCTTGCGTGATCTGTGGAATTAAGGAAATCTATTTTGAAAACATTATTAGAAGAAACCAGAACGATTATAAGGAAAAAGAAGGGCAGCTACTAATCGGAGGATATGGCGGAATTTATCACTACAGAAAAACTAATCCTTTTGTTACGGACTATTCTTTAAATGTTGTTAATTCTACCAGTTGCTATGAATTATATAGATTAGGTGCGGCGCGAGTAACTTTATCTTATGAAATGAATAAGAGACAAATTGAAGATTTAATTAATGCTTATTATGAAGAAAATGATGGCTATCCTGCACTAGAAATGATTGTATATGGTAAGGCTCCTTTGATGTTTACAAAATATTGTCCGATGAAAAAAATGAATCAATGCGGTGTTTGCAAAACAAAGAGCTACGAGTTAAAAGATGAGCAAGGAACGTTCCCTATCATTTCTCATGATGATTGTACAACGACTATCCTTAATGGAAAGACGCTTAATCTTTTAGATGAGCTACAAAGCATAAAAGGAATCGAGGCATTCAGATTAAACTTCACAGTTGAATCAAACGAGCAGGTTGTGAAAACCATTAATAAGGCTTTAAGCAAATTAAATGGCTCAATGAATAAAGCTGTCTTTAATCAGGAAACAGACACAAGAGGACATTTTAATAAAGAGATTTTGTAGGGAAATTCCAGTTCAAAACTGGGGCACGATTTTTTTAACATATGAGGTTACCTTATAGTGTACATTTAATATTAAAAAATTGATATTTATAAAGAAAACAAACAAGACGGATGAATGTTTCATCTGTCTTGTTTTTGTTAGTTTGCCCTTCATTTTTCATAAGTATTTCAACTGAACCAAGGGATTTGAAGCACTTATGAGCAGTTCCTTTCTTATCGTGACAGTATAGGCTCTCATCAATAGAGAGATAAGTACGACTTTTCAGTTTTGTCTTTTTTAGATAATATGCCATGAAAACACCATCCTTATAATAACGCCATTGTTATAACATAGAAAAAATATTTTTTTAAGTACTTTTGAGCAATAAAAAAAGCCTTATTTTAAGGCATTTGTGATGGATATATGTTAAATTTACTTCTAAAGATTTATGGTGTTAACTTTTAAAGACGCGTCCGCTTTTAGAAATGCTTTATTGTAGCAGATGTGGACTGTTCTAAAAAAAGAAGAAATTAGAGCAGCAAGATTTTTATATTGTTAATTACATATATTAAATTGGTAAATATTCTGTTTCCGTAAAGAAGATATCTGAATATAACAATTAAGTACGATATATGATATTTTGTATTGACATTTTGGTCTATAAGTAATAGACTAAAGGAAAAAGTCTCTTACTTATAGACCAAGGAGGTTTACCATGAAAGAATATAAACTTACTGAAAGTGAAGAAAAGTTTGCAGATATTATTTGGCAGAATGAGCCAATAGGTTCTGGTGATCTTGTGAAGTTATGTGAAAAAGAAATGAATTGGAAAAAGTCTACAACATATACAGTGCTTAAAAAGTTATGTGAGAAAGGCATTTTTCAAAATGAAAATGCTGTTGTTACATCTATAAACGCAAAAAAAGAGTATTACGCAAATCAAAGTATACGTTTCGTTGAAGATACTTTTGGAGGATCATTACCTAAATTTTTGACAGCATTTATTGGTGGTAAAAAATTAAGTAATCATCAAGCGGAAGAATTGAAAAGACTGATTGATGATCACAAGGAGGGATGAAATGAGTGAAATATTTATTAATATTTTGAACATGAGTCTTACTGCTAGTTATGTAATTATTTTTGTTATACTTATCAGAATGGCGCTTCAAAAAGCTCCAAAGGTTATTTCCTATGCATTATGGACTGTGGTAGCTTTTCGTCTTGTAATTCCATTATCATTTGAGAGTGTATTCAGTTTATTGCCACAAACTGCTACTCCTATTCCTCATGATATAATTTATCAACAAAAGCCACAGATAAATAGCGGAATACTATCTGTTGATTCAATAGTTAACGAAGTACTGCCGTCACCGATTATAGGCGATAGTGTAAATCCTATGCAGATTTATATAGAAATAGGTGCATATATTTGGATGATAGGTATAATTGCAGTGCTTATATATAGTCTTGTATCTGTCCTTCTTTTAAAAAGACAACTAATAAATGCACAATTAATAGATAAGAACATCTACGAAGCTGAAAATCTAAAAACCCCCTTTGTATTGGGTATTATAAGCCCAAATATTTACTTGCCTGTTGGATTAGGTAAAGAGGAATGGCAATACATTCTTTTGCATGAGCAGACACACATTTATAGAAAAGACCACATCATTAAGATAACTGCCTTCATAATATTGACAATACATTGGTTTAATCCACTTGTGTGGATTGGATTCATGTTAATGAGTATAGACATGGAATTTTCCTGTGATGAACGAGTATTGAAAGAGATGAAGGTTGATATCAAAAAATCTTACGCTAATTCATTGTTGGCACTTGCAACTGGAAGACGTATCCTAAATGGAAGTCCTCTTGCTTTTGGTGAGGGTAATGTAAAGTGGAGGATAAAAAATGTGTTAAATTATAAAAAACCAAAATTTTGGGTTGTTGTTATCTCAATTATCGTTGTGATAGCAGTTGGAATTGGTCTAATAGCAAATCCTAAAACTGACTTACTAAATAATGATATTACAGATTTAAGACCAATGATTATGGTCAAAGGTGAGCTATATCTTGATACCGGAAAACAAATATCTGTTGAAATTGATGAAAGTGCAATAATTGGTGAAGTCAGTTCTTCGGTTGACCAGTCAGAAAAACCAACTGAAGAAGGTCAAACCAACTTTGTAAGCATAGGTACAAAGTATGCTCATTTTGAAGATAATATTGTTGTTTTAATTAATAATGAATGGGTTATTTTTGAGAAGGAAACAGCGGGTAATACTGAAGAAGGCCACGATAATACAAGCTATGATAAAATAAGTACATACTTGAAAGTAGAATTCGTAAATGTTTTTTCACCTTATTATGAATTAATAGATTTCATAATTTCTGATTATAAAGAAGAATTCGTAAATGGAAATGTTGAAGCAGTTTTTAATTATAAAGTGATAGATAAAAATTATGACAGAGATCCGGATACTGTAGAGTACATTAAAGAAGCCAAGGAACGAGGCGACAAAAATTATCAACAATTATATGATGAATACTTGCAGCCTAAAGAAAGCAATTTTTATTTCAAAGCGGTTATTGATAAAAATGGGGAGATAACTTTATATTCTAAAAACCCTGCAATAAATAGCGAATGGGATGAAGTAGAAATATCGAATTATATTATTAAAAGTCCAGAAGAAATTTCTGAAATAAATGAACATCTTAAAAAAAACCATGACGAACTAATTGAGAATGATATTGCAGAATATATTACCTATAACTATGAAAATAGGTCAATGTATATTGCCGGATTGAAAATTTTTAATGAATTCAGCACAGAAGAATTTGGATATATTAATGAAGGTGGGGTCAATTTAAATTCTAATGAAAATGTTTTGGAATTTTATATAACATATTCCACAGGTCCTTATTTAGCTACCGGTTCTATTGCTGGTCCAGATGTATATTTTAAGATGGACATTGATACAAATGAAATTGTTGAAAAAGAGTTTACACCAGCGCCAAATTATGCTGAAGCTGCTGAACTTTATCCTGAATATATTAACTCTGATTCTATTCAGTATAGCGAAAAAGTAATTGAACTAAGTGATGAACGTATGGTTGAAATTGCGCTGTATTTTAAGGACTATATCTTGAAAATAGAAGAAAGGTGAAGTAAAATTTAACTGGGACCTGATTTAAAAATCAGACTAGAGAAGACAAGTGGACGGAGTTAGAAATACATTGTATGATGGGGAACGACAATGAGGGCTATATACGCAAAAATGCCCGACTGAAATAAATAAAATCTCAATCGGGCATAATGATACCTTTTTCGTGTTATGTAGGTTATAACTTCGTGTTGTTGCCTATAAACGTCCCAAAATGGGACAAGGCTTTTTTGATAATTTACCAATCTTTTGGGCAAAAGAAAACACGGCAATACCTCCTTAGATACCGCCGTATCCTTTAAAAAGGGCAACTTTAATAAACCACCATGTTTTGCTTTTTGTAATATAGCCGTCTTATACGAAAACTAAAACAAACAAGGAGTCTACTGGTTTCGCATGCTGTAATACATATCGTATGCGATGTTCTGTTTTTTCTGTTCTGCAGGTTGTGATTCACTGGAGTATGGTATCTATTTAGAAAGGAAAGTATAATCTTATGAAAGAACAAGAACTTTGGCAGGCGTACACTCATGAAAAACCTGCCTGCAAAAATGAACAATATGAAGCGTGGTGTTATGGAAGCGATGATCTAGATCTACTGGCGCAGCTGACGCTGAACGGAATTAAGACAGCCACTGCTTCCGCCTATCCATTCTATGAATATGAAAACTGCGATCTGGCGAAGGCGGGAGATCACAACATCATATTTGCTCGTTGTATGTGAGGAATTTGAGGTAGTATACCGCGCCGAATAAAAGTGCGAAAAGTGAGACGCAATGATTCATAATTTCATAAAAAATAATTCATAGGTATCAGTAGTATTGATGTCTTTGTTTTATGGAAAGATTCACTTTAATATTATACTCCAAAATAAATATAAAAAAGAGAAGGATGGTTTACCACTGCTCATAATATATAAATTTGAATATTTATGTTTGAAAAACTGAAATTTTCTTATAAATTTCATCAATAGAAGATAAGATTTAAAGTAACTTAATCAGTTCTTCTAACTTTATAGATAAAGTTTTTGCAAGCTCAAAATCAGTATTTTTTAAAGCTAATGCTATTTCTGTTTCCACAGATTTTTTCTTTTGTTCAATTTCTAAATAGTCTTTATCAAAATGTTTTGCATAAATCATCTGTCTGAATTTTCGCATACTCATTTTTCTAATTGTCTTATCTTCAACCATTAAAACATAATCCATACAGTTTACTATAAAACTATAATCATGAGAAATCATCAGAATTGCACCGTTATAATTTTGTATAGCCTTTTCAAGTGCTATTTGTGAATAAGTGTCTAAATGACTTGTAGGTTCATCAAGGAGCAACATGTTTGCATTAATAGCTGAAACTTTAGCCAATTGCAGTATGTTTTTTTCTCCACCGGATAATGATCCTATCTTTTGATTGATGAGTTTGTCGTTAAAACAATAATTTGAAAGATATGATTTAATTTCTTGATAAGTATTAAATCCAACATCTGCAAATTCTTCAAGTATTGTATTAGAGTCATTTAGTATTTCACCTTGATTTTGAGATAAATAGGCAACTTTAACGTCATCATTTATTTCAATGGAATCATTATTATTTTTATAGATGTCTTTTAATAAAGTTGTTTTTCCTGTACCGTTCGGACCAATAAGAGCTACTTTATCAGTAGATTTAATCTCAAAATTAACATTTTCTAAAAGTATTTCATCAAAGGCAACACTATAATCAGTAACTTTTAAAGCAATGGTTTCTTCGATTTTATTATCAGTAGCTAAACTGATATCTGGCTTTTTAATATCTACGAATGGCGTTTTAATCCTACGTTCCATTAATCTTTGTTGAATTTTAACTCTAGCTTTCAAGGCTCTTCCTTTAGATGC
>NZ_JAWQJF010000013.1:0-11343 GCF_033447055.1 Sedimentibacter sp. | reverse complement strand
CAAGATCCCTACAGTTCATTAAATCCACGTCTACCTGTTTATGAAATTGTAGGAGAGGCCATGCTTCAACACAATATTGTAAGAAATAAAAAAGAAATGAAAGAAAAAGCAATTGAAGTAATTATGAGATGCGGACTATTCCCCGAACAAGCAGACCGTTACCCTCATCAGTTTTCAGGCGGACAGCGGCAGCGAATTTGCATAGCCAGAGCATTAGCAGTCAATCCTGAATTTATTGTGTGTGATGAAGCAGTTTCTGCTTTAGACGTTTCAATACAATCACAAATTATAAATCTTTTAAAAGATGCACAAGAAGACTTTGGTTTAACTTATTTGTTTATATCTCACGATTTGTCAGTTGTAAAATTCATAAGTGACGATGTTGCAGTGATGTACCTTGGTCAAATAGTTGAAAAAGGAAGTGAACAACAAATTTTTACAAATCCTCTGCATCCATATACAGAAGCTTTGTTGTCAGCTGCTCCTTCCTTTGATCCTACTGTAAGACAAAATAAAAAGCGAATAATTTTAAAAGGGGACATTCCTTCTCCGGCTAATCCGCCAAAAGGTTGCCGCTTTCACACACGCTGTCCTTATGCAAAGGATATATGCAGAGAAAAAGTACCTGAATACGTTGAAATTAATGATGGGCATTTTGTAATGTGCCATAAAGCAAATGGAGTAATTTAAATGTTATTTGGAAAAAATAGAGTTGAAAAAGACTTAGAAAAAATAAGACGAGCTAATTTGCCAAGTGAATATAAAAATGATGAAGAGCAAAAATACGAAAGTGCTAAATTGAAACTGGAAAAGAATGACCTTTTAGCTATGATACTGGCAGTGTTTTCATTGGTGCTACCATACTTTATAGCGTTTGTAGCCATAATGACAGCAGTGGTGTTTTTGTTGGGATATTTATATTGAAAAACCGGGATTTAATCCCGGTTTTTCACTAAGCTGCTACTTAAATTCTAGTTACGTTAGCTGCTTGGTCTCCTCTGTTTCCTTGAGTAACGTCAAAACTTACTTTTTGACCTTCTTCAAGAGTTTTGAATCCATCTCCTTGGATAGCTGAGAAATGTACGAATACATCATTTCCATCTTCCTTTGTAATAAATCCAAATCCTTTTTCTGAGTTAAACCATTTAACTGTACCCTTAGCCATGAGTACCTCCTAATAATATATTATTTTATATTCCATAGTATAAAAAATTCACATATTTTTACATATTATATACAGTGACACATATAATATCTAAAAACATGTGAAATCTATAAATACATCTGTAATACTATTAAAGTATAATATACAAATTAAAATTTGTCAATGTTTTTTTGAATTAACAGGTACATTTTATTTGCAATTTAAATGTTTATAATAAAATGTACCTGTTTTTAATTCGTAAAATTTTTGATTGTTTTATAAATTTTAATGTTCTTCCCAATCAGTTTCATATTTGGAAAATTCATTTGCCAATACTTCATCAGTATAATCTAAAATAATATGTCTTACTATATTATCCATTGTTCCTATATCATCGTCTTCATCAAAATGAGATTCGCCGAGTAAATCTTGAAATATGCTGTATGCTCGGTTGTATGATATGTTCATTTTTGTCAATTCATTCAGCATTTCTGAACTTATAGAATTCTTGAAATCTTCAAAACTCATTTCCTGAGCATGTTTTTTAATCATTAACTCACCTTCTGCTTCTTTTCTTTTCTTTCCAAATATTCATCATATGTCATCGCCATATCAACCATACCGTTATCAGTAAGTTCGATAACTCTGTTGGCAACAGTTTGAATAAACTGATGGTCGTGTGAAGAAAACAACACAATTTCTTTATAATCCATTAAACCATTGTTTAATGCTGTAATAGATTCAAGATCCAAATGGTTTGTAGGTTGATCAAGAATTAATACATTAGAACCGGAAAGCATCATCCTTGAGAGCATACATCTTACTTTTTCCCCTCCGGACAATACATTTGCAGGTTTTAACGCATCATCTCCTGAAAACAGCATTCTACCCAAGAATCCTCTTAAGAAGCTTTCTGACTGATCTTCTGAATACTGTCTCATCCAGTCTACAAGATTTAAGTTTACTCCTTCAAAAAATTTCGAATTGTCCTTTGGAAAATATGACTGTGTTATTGTTTGTCCCCATTTAATTGTTCCTGTATCAGGTTCCAATTCACCTGTCAATATTTTAAACAAAGTTGTTTGAGCCTGTTCATTTTCTCCGACAAATGCTATTTTATCATCTCTATTTACTCTGAATGAAATATTCTTTAGTATTTCATTGCCGTCAATTGTTTTTGATACATTTTCAACTGTAAGGATTTCATTTCCTACTTCTCTGTCAGGTGTAAACTTTACAAAAGGATATCTTCTGGAAGATGCAGGCATATCCTCCATTTCCAGTTTATCAAGAAGCTTTCTTCTTGAAGTTGCTTGCTTGGATTTTGACTTGTTTGCAGAGAATCTTTGAATAAAGTTTTGTAAATCCTTTATTTTATCTTCTCTTTTCCTATTTTGATCTCTCATTAGCTGCTGCATCAATTGACTTGATTCATACCAAAAATCATAATTTCCCACATACATTTTAATCTTTTTGAAATCAATATCCACAATATGTGTACACACCGTATTTAAAAAGTGTCTGTCATGGGATACAACTATTACTAATCCTTCAAAGTCAAGTAAAAAGTCTTCCAGCCAGTTGATTGATTCAATGTCAAGGTTATTTGTAGGTTCGTCAAGAAGAATAATTCCAGGTCTTCCGAACAAAGCTTGTGCCAGCATAACTTTTACCTTGTCACCGCCGTTTAAGTCTCTCATGTATGAATAATGCAAATCCGAACCAATTCCAAGGCCTTGAAGAATTTGGGCAATTTCTGTCTCTGCATCCCAACCGTTCATTTCAGAAAATTCTCCTTCAAGTTCAGAAGCTTTTACTCCGTCCTCGTCAGTGAAATCTTCCTTTGCATAAAGCACCTCTTTTTCCTTCATGATTTCGTACAATCTTTTATTTCCCATCATTACAGTTTCCATTACGGGAAATTCATCATACATGAAGTGGTCCTGTTTTAAAACAGACATTCTTACATTGTTTGGTATCGCAATTTCCCCTGTTGTATAATCAATTTCTCCTGATAATATCTTTAAAAAAGTTGATTTTCCCGCACCGTTTGCTCCTATAACTCCATAGCAGTTGCCAGGTACAAATTTTAAATTTACGTCGTTAAAAAGCTTGCTTCCTCCAAATTGGAGACTTAAGTTTGTTACTGTTATCATTTAATCATCCTTATATATATTATTTTTTATATTTTATTTTATGCAATATTTAAGCCTTTAAAAGAATATCATATTAAATTAAATATTGCAAGAAAAAAAGGAGCATGGGAAAATATTGCTTCCCAACACTCCTTTTACTTAGTTTTTCTTGTTTAGGAAATTCGGAATTGTGAAGTCAAACGGATTATTATCACGACTCGCTAATTTATCTTCTTTTCCGGTTCTTACACCTTCAATTTTTTCGTTTTTAACTTGTTTTATATCTTTGCCTTCACCAAAACCTGTTGCAATAACTGTAATTTTGATTACATCTCCAATGGATTCATCAATATTTGCTCCAAATATGATATTTGCTTCAGGATCAGCTGCTTCTTCAATGAGTTTTGCAGCTTCATTAACTTCATGGATTCCCATGCTTGTACCACCGGTAATATTTAACAAAACTCCTCTTGCACCATTAATAGATGTTTCTAAAAGTGGACTTTGAATAGCTTGTTTAACAGCATTCAATGATCTATTTTCGCCGGTAGCTTGCCCTATTCCCATATGTGCCAGCCCTTGACCTGACATAATAGTTTCAACATCTGCAAAATCCAAATTCATTATAGCCGGAATAGCTATCAAATCAGATATACCCTGTATACCTTGTCTTAGCACGTCATCTGCAAGAGTAAAAGCTTCAAGCATAGTTGTCTTTTTATCTGATATTTCCAAAAGCTTATCATTTGGTATAACCACTAAAGTATCTATATTTTCCTTTAATTTTTTAAGTCCCGATTCAGCATTTTTCATTCTATTCTTGCCTTCAAACATGAAAGGCTTAGTTACAACTGCTACAGTAAGTATCCCTTGTTCTTTTGCAATATTCGCTATATAAGGTGCTGCACCTGTACCTGTACCTCCACCCATTCCTGCAGTTATAAATACCATATCAGCGCCTTCAACTAATTCAGCAATGTCTGCCTTGTTTTCCTCAGCTGCTTTTTCACCTATTTCAGGCTTAGAACCTGCACCTAATCCATTGGTAAGTTTTTCGCCAATTTGAAATTTAATTTCTGCCTTAGATGAATATAATGCCTGCTTGTCCGTATTTACGCTTATAAATGTAACGCCTCTGACACCGGCTTCAATCATTCTGTTAACAGCATTGTTTCCACCGCCCCCAACGCCTATTACTTTAATATTTGCAAGTCTTTCTGATGGTTCCTCAAATTGAAACATATATTGACCTCCTAAACGAGAGAAAATTTTTCTTTATTCATTATAAGACGTATTATATCATAACTTATTAAATTTTCATACATATTTTTAAACAGTTTACTTTTTTTTATTATTTTTTTCAAGCAAATAATTTAGCATAATCTTTAAATTTTTATAAATATTATTTCCAAATGCAAAAATCGCTGCCAAATAAATAGGCAACCCCAGCTGTTCCCCAATGTAACCTAAAAATAATGCAAATGCTAAATCACCTGCTAAAAACACTATGCTTTTTACGGTAGTTAATCCACCATTTAAGTTTTCAGCTAACATATTAAAAATAGAATTTAGCATAGCCAGTACTGTTAGAGAAATATAAACAGCATATTCAGGACTGTACACTAAATTTAAATTCAACCCAGCTATTACACCAAGCACTAAGCCTGCAGCAACATATATCATTTAATTCAACCCCTTATCTTTCTACGCTCTGCGCATATTTAACTTGAGAATCTGATTCTTTGAACTTTGGAATTGAAAGATTATAGCTCATTATCACTGCAACTTCCATTCCATATTTGTTTTTTAAATCATAGGCATAAGTGCCTTCTTCAGTCAATACATTGTATAAAGCTTCCTGGTCTCCCACTGCCCTTATGACAAAAGGAGCAGGAACCGCTTCCCCATTTATTTTCAACACCGGTCCAGCACACACAACCTCTGATATATTTACAATTCTTTTGCTATTCACATCGATAGCTTCAGCGCCGGCACTTTTTAAATCGTTTAGCAGTATTGTAATATCAACATCATGTACAATTTTATCCATGATATCTAAGTTTTCATCTTCGCTTATGCTGTCTGAAACCCTAAGCATTATTCCGGGACCTCTCACGTCAGTAAAACCATTATAAAATTTTAATTCCTCGATTTTAGAATTAATATCTATTATTTCATTAAAAAAATTTTCGTTTTCATAATTACTAATTTGTTTTTCTTCATTCGTTACTTCAGTTCTTAAATTATCAACCACTTTACGCATGTCTTCTATATTGTCTTCATATTTGTTTAAATTTTTCAACAAATAAATAGAATTTTCATCGATATTTGCATTTACCCCATTTACGATTGTGGCAGAAACGATAAAAATCAGTACAAATATTATAATATTCAAAGGTTTGATTTTTATGTCAATCTCCTCCAATCTTTATGATTCTTCTTTAATGGTTATAGGTACTGCATATTTAAATTCTTTTTCACCATCATATCTGTTTATAAAAACTTCAGTAGAGTTTTCAGTTTCTATAGTATAGCCTATTTGGCTAAGCTGAGACACGATACCACCTACAAAATTCAAAGAAGCATCTATAGTCCTTGAATTCCCTATTGCCTTTATTTCTAAAGGAAGCACCATTGCTACACCATTTACATTAATGTGATCTAATACCGGAACTATTTCTGTATAGTTTGTATACCTCTGGCCATTAATCGATATTGCTTCTACTCCGGCATTATTCAAATAACTGATGAGTGCCAAAATATACTGATGGCTTGATGCAAGACTTACATAGTAATTAGGCTGAGAGTCAATAGTTAT
Source organism: Sedimentibacter sp. (assembly GCF_033447055.1). GTDB lineage: Bacteria > Bacillota > Clostridia > Tissierellales > Sedimentibacteraceae > Sedimentibacter. Next base: position 5,246 of record NZ_JAWQJF010000013.1, on the reverse strand, counting down.
TATAGTACCTTGTCCTTTAACATCATAATACCCTGACAATATCTGCTGTTTTTTCAGTTCTTCTTTGAGTCTTTCCAACTCTGCTTCTTTTGCATCGTATATTTTCCCATTTTCATCAGCTGTTTGTTTAAGAGCATCTAATTCTTCCCTCAGCTTTGTTTTTTCAATATTAAGCTCTGCAAGCTCATTATTTAACTGGCTTGCTTTGTCTTGGGGCGTATCATTTCCTAAAATATTATTTGTTGTTTGAACTTGCGTCATGCAAATAATCCCCAATATCACACTTATAGCAAACAGCATTCCCTTTTGCCACATTTTATTCATTGTATTCCTCCATTTTAAAGTCCTCTATATACACAGGACTATCCCCCTTTGTAAAATCTATTAACCCATTAGATACCGTTAAATTGTTATTTAATCTTTCATTTATTATTTTCATAGCAAAAACAATTTGATATTTAATATCTTCGCAAAGTCTTATTTTTATCATTGTACCATATTCAGTTGCAAGCAAAATACTATTATTTCTATCAACCGTCACACTTTTCATTGTTTCGCTTCCAACTTCGCTGCTAATATATTCAATAGTATCAAATATACTGTTAATATTGTCAATACCGTCAAATTGTACGCTATCTCCTACATTGTATATCACCTCAGTCAAACTTTCAATAGATAATAATTCATTTTTTTTCGTGCTAGTGTTAAGTACAATTCCGTATTTATCAGTTATTATGAATTCATTATTGTAGAAAATTTGATACTTTTCTTTTCTTTCCTTTACTTCTATATATATTTTATTTGGAAGTTCATAAACAACTTTTGCACTCTCAATATAAATTTCATTTTCAATATTTTCTTTTACTTTAGTTCTGTCTGTTTCAAAAATCTTGCTGCCCAGTTCAATTTTTGACTGCTGCAAAATATACTCTTTATTGTATGTCTCATTGCCTGAAATATCAACTTTAACCAAATCAAAATAAGAAGTTTCAAAATACATGTAGTAAAAGCAAAAAACAACAACTACAGCAGCTGTAAAAAAAGCTGCTGTACTAATGAAAAGTTTTCTGAACTTTTTTTTCTTTTTCTTTTTCTTTCGTTTATTGTTGTTTTTATCTTCTGACATTGTTTTACCTGATTTTTATGATTTTCGTAATTATTTTAATCATTGGTTGCTGTTATTATAGCCCCTAAATTCTGAAGTTTATTAATAAACTTTTCATATCCTCTATTTATGTGATAAATATTATTTATTTTAGTTATACCTTCTGCTCCTAATGCTGCAATTACCAAGGCTGCACCACCGCGCAAATCCTTTGCTTCAACCTCTGCGCTATATAGTCTGTCAACGCCTTCTACTACAGCAACCCTTCCGATAGTTGTTATATTAGCGCCCATTTTTTGAAGTTCGGGAACATGTTTATACCGGCTGTCAAAGACTGTTTCTTCTATTATTGTTATTCCATCCGCAGTAGCCATACTCGCCATAAATTGCGCCTGCATATCTGTTGGAAATCCGGGATATGGTTGTGTCGTGATTTTTTCTATGGCATTTATTCTGCCACTGTTAGAAATTACAATAGTTCCATGTGTTTCCCTTATTTCACATCCTGCATCTTCATATATTGAAGTAATTGACTTAAAATGAGATTTTTCTATGTTTCTTATGTATATTTTGCTCTTCATCGATGCTGCTGCACTCAAATAAGTCCCTGCCTCAATGCGGTCGGATATAATCTTATATTCCACAGTATCTGTATTTTGTGTTTCTTTTCCTTCTATTACAATCAATCCTGTTCCTGCACCGCTTACGCAATAACCGCACGTATTCAGAAAATTCTGCAAGTCAACTATTTCCGGTTCTTTCGCAGGATTATTAATAACTGTCTTACCTGGCACTCCAACTGCAAACAACATAATATTCTCAGTTGCTCCAACACTTGGATAGTCTAACTGAATTTCGCAACTGGACGGTTCTGTTACAGAACCAACTAAAAGCCCATTTTTCTCAAGTATTTCTACCCCTAATTTTCTTAACCCTTTTAAATGCAAATCAATTGGTCTAAGACCAATTTCACATCCTCCCGGATATGCAATTTCAACATTTCCTGTTCTAAGGAGCACTGAACCCATCAGTATAATAGATGACCTGATTTTTCTTACAAGTCTTTCCGGTACTGAAAAAGTGTTAAGTCCTCGCGTGTCAATTAATGCAACGCCATTATCATATTGAACAGAACATCCCATACTTTCCAGAATTTCCAGCATATCTTTAACATCTTCGATATCCGGTATATTTTCAAGAAGATATTCTCTTCCGCAAATAACTGTACTAGCTAAAATAGGAAGAGCAGCATTTTTAGACCCGCCGATATCCACTATTCCCTCTAAGCTGTTTCTTCCTTCAACTATAAAGCTTCCCATCTTTATCCCTCCGCAACAAGAATAACATATTATATGTTATGCATAGATTTTTTACTTGTTACTTTTGGATTTCAAGTTAATAAGATTTACCATAGCTTCATATATTTTATTTTCAACATCAGTATTCCCCATCCTTCTAGAATTTAAGGACATCGCTTTAAGCATATTTTTATTGTCGATTATTTCCTCTATTGCCTTTATAAGCTCAGTACCGTTTAAATCCTTTTCAAGTATAACTTTAGCAGCGCCTTCCTTTTCTAAAACACGTGCATTGTATTCCTGATGATTTTCAGCAGTATACGTCTTGGGTATGAGTATAGATGGTACACCAATTACAGTAATTTCAGCAATTGTGATAGCTCCGGCACTTCCAATTACAATATCTGATGCCGACAAAGCCGTCGCTGCATCATACATGTAATTTTCAACTTCTATATTTTTTTCGATTTTTACATTGTGATTAAGCTTTTCCATAAAGTCATCATAAAGTCTTTTTCCTGTTACATGAAGAATTTTGATGCCGTTTTTCCCGTTGTATTTTTTTATGACATCTATCATTGCTTCATTTAAGCTTATTTGTCCGCCGCTTCCCCCAAAAGAATATATATATATGTCGTCAGAACTAATATTAAACTTATCTCTTGATTTTTTCCTGTCTGCTGTTAATATATCCTTTTTTACAGGATTTCCCACTAACACTAATTTATTTCTCACTTGTTCCGGAAAATACTTTTCTGCTTCACTAAAACTTATTCCAATTACGTCCACAACTTTAGAAAGCAATTTATTTGTTATTCCCGGAAAAACATTTTGCTCGTGAATCATTGTTGGAATTTTATTCAAATGCGCTGCCAAAACAACAGGACCACAGACATATCCACCTGTACCAACAACTATATCAGGCTTAAAATCTTTTATTATTTTAGAAGCTTCTATAACACCTTTTGCTGATGCTATCATAGTTTTTATATTTTGAATGCTTATTTTCCTTACTAAATATTTTGCAGTTACATGTTTAAAATTGAACCCCTCTTTAGGAACGAGGTCACTTTCCAATCCGTTTTTTGTTCCCACATACAATATTTCATTTGATAAATTTTGAAGCCTAACTTTTTGTGCAATGGCTAAAGCCGGATTGATATGTCCTGCAGTTCCGCCACCAGTTATAAGTACTCTCATTTAATCACGTTCCTTTTATAATTTGTATAACAGTTATTAAATAGGCGCAGTCTCGCATCACAAATTTATTTGCTCGCTACCACTCACATAAATTTGGTGCTCGTTGCGAATGACCTACCGCCATTTTTCAGAAAAAAGACTCTGAAAAATGGGGTTAGGGCATCTTAGTTCCTAAAAGTATTTGCGTATTTAGATATATTTAATAAAATTCCCATGGAGCATAATAAAAACATCAGTGATGATCCTCCCGCACTTATAAAAGGAAGAGCTCTTCCTGTAGGAGGCATTGAGGATGTTGCTACAGCAACATGTATTATAAACTGAACCAACACCAATGTTGTAATGCCAAGAGCAACCTGACTTCCAAAAAAATCTTCAGTATTCATTGAAATTCTTAAGCCGCGCCATGCAAACACAACAAAGCCCAACATTACAAATACACATCCTATAAATCCTAATTCCTCTCCAATTATTGAAAAAATAAAATCATTATACGCTTCAGGGAGATAAAAAAACTTTTGTCTGCTTTTTCCAATTCCCATGCCAAAGAGTCCACCTGTTCCAAGAGCATACAATGACTGAATTATCTGCCATCCCTCATCTTGTTGATATTTAAAAGGATCAAAAAACACAATAACTCTTGTAATTCTGTAAGGCTGCATTGCAATCATCACAGCAATCCCCAGAACAGCAGCAATAACTAGCATTACTAAATGACATATTCTGGCACCTGCACAGAAAAACATAACCATGAGCGCTCCTCCAAGTATAATCGCTGTGCTTAAATCATCCTGCAAAGCAATTAAGCCGCAGAACACACCAATAAACAACATAGAAGGTATAAATCCTTTTGTAAAGGAACTCATGTTTTTTCGGTTTTTATCGAAATAATTGGCCATGTATAAAACTCCGCCTATTTTAATTATTTCTGAAGGTTGTAATGATATACCACCGATATTTATCCATCTTTGTGCACCATTAGAAGCTATTCCCAGAACTACTGTCAAAAGAGCAAATCCAACACACGCAATCAATATAACCTTATTGAATTTTGCATATATTTTGTATGGGACAGTTGCAAAAAAAATCATGCCAGCAAGCCCTATAACTGCTGCCATCACTTGTGTTTTTAGAAAATAAAACGGATCTCCATCAAATTTATAATATCCGTCGGGATAACTGGAACTATAAACCATCAAGAAACCAAAGAGCACCAATACTACAATTATAAAAACCAAAACCCAGTCAACAGTTTTTTTACTCGCTTTGTGTACTGATTCCTCCATAATATTTTACCCTTTCCTTAAAATCTCTTCCCCTAACTTCATAGTTAAGGTACATTCCCCAGCTGGCGCAAGCGGGTGAAAGAACTACATTATCTCCTTCTGCGCTCAATTCAAAACATTTTTTCACAGCCTCATCCATGCTTCCTACTCTGTATATGTTAGTAAAGCCATATTTTCGGGCACAGTTTTCTATGTCATCTGCAGTCTCACCAAGAAGAACCATGGCTTTTACTTTATTGTCAAATGCATTTATAAATTCATCGTACGATGACTTTTTATCATAGCCCCCTGCAATTAAAACAATTGGCTTTTCTATTCCCTGTACGGCTTTAATTGAAGCATCAGGATTTGTTCCTT
>NZ_JAWQJF010000012.1:0-3474 GCF_033447055.1 Sedimentibacter sp. | reverse complement strand
TTCGTCCTGAGCCAGGATCAAACTCTCGTTTAATATTCTTGCTCAAGATAACGCATAGCATTATCTATCTTTCATTACTTTTGTTTGTTTGTTCTTTTTTAGAACTCTCAAAGGTTTCTTATGCTGTTTTATTGTCTAGGTTCTTGCCGTCGTTTGAGACAGCTTTAATAGTTTATCATGTTCACTTTCGTTTGTCAAGAACTTTTTTTAAATTTCTTTTTCTTAACTCGCCGTCCTTAGGACAGCTTTGATAGTTTATCATGCTTGTTCCTCTTTGTCAAGAACTTTTTTCATTCATTTTTTCTTGACTTGCTGTTCTCTTGAACAGCTTTCACAGTCTACCACACCTTACATGTGTTGTCAACTTCCAATTTTTTCTTTATTTCTACTTTGATGTCACTTGAGACAACTTTGTTAGTTTATCATTACTGTATCTGTTTGTCAAGACTTTTTCTTGTATAATTGTACCTAATTTTTTTATATATAAAATGATACTAAAAGAGAGCAGTTAAACTGCTCTCTTTTAGTATGTTTATAGTAAAATCTAGTTATTCTAGTGGCTTCATTGTCGGGAATAATATAATATCCCTTATTGTCGGCTGATTTGTAATAAGCATTATTACTCTGTCAACTCCTATACCAAGACCGCCTGTTGGTGGAAGGCCTACTTCGATAGCATTAATGAAATCATTGTCCATCATGTGAGCTTCATCGTCCCCAGCTTCTTTTTGTTTTACTTGTTCCTCAAATCTTTCTCTTTGATCTATAGGATCATTTAACTCTGAAAATGCATTAGCTATTTCCCAAGTGTTGGCAAATGCTTCAAATCTGTCAGTAACTCTTGGATCTTCTACATTTCTTTTTGCAAGTGGAGATATTTCTACAGGATGATGAGTCACGAATGTAGGCTGTTCTAAATGTTCTTCACAATACGCCTCGAACAATTCACTTATTACATGTCCTCTTGTCATTAAAGGTTTTATTTCAATTCCTTTTTGTTTTGCAATAGCTATAGCATCTTCATCTGTATTTATTAAATCAAAATCAACGCCTGCATACTCTTTTACCATGTCTTGCATTTTCACTCTTCTCCAAGGAGGAGTAAAATCTATAACTTTATCTTGGAACTCAATTTTAGTTGTTCCTCTCGCTTTCATTGCAACATATGCTACAATATTTTCCGTTAACGTCATCATGTCATTGAAATCAGCATATGGTTTGTATATTTCTATTGCTGTATATTCAGGATTGTGATTTGCATCCATTCCTTCATTTCTAAACATCTTGCCCATTACATAAACACCATCACCTAAACCGCCTACGATCAATCTCTTTAAGAACAGTTCATTTGCAATACGCATGTACATATCTATATCCAAAGTATTGTGATGAGTAACAAATGGCCTTGCATTAGCTCCGCCTGCTATTGGACTGAGTATTGGTGTTTCAACCTCTAAATATCCTTCTCCGTCCAAATATTCTCTTATACCTCTGATTATTTTATTACGCATTAAAAATATATCTTTTATTTCCGGGTTGACTATTATGTCAACATATCTTTGTCTGTATCTTAAATCTGTGTCTTTAAGACCATGAAATTTTTCCGGAAGAGTTTGCAAGGATTTAGACAGAAGTTTAATCTCTTCAGCTCTTATAGAAATCTCACCCATTTTAGTCTTAAATATTTCGCCTTTTACGCCAATAATATCACCAATATCATAAGTTTTCAGCCAAGCGTATTCTTCTTCACCTATTGAATCCATTTTAACAAACATCTGAATTCTTCCGAGATGATCTTGAATATCATAAAATCCAACTTTACCTTGACCCCTTTTTGACATTATTCTGCCGGCAATAGAAACGAATTTTCCTTCCATTTCTTCATAATTCTCTTTAATGTATTGTGAATTAGAAGTTACATCATATTTAGAAATTTTATACGGATCTCTTCCTGATTCAACTAAATCTTTTAATTTTCCTACCCTTACCTGTCTTAAATCTCCTGAATTTTGTTGTTCACTCAATTTTAACACCACCTTATCATTTGCTAATATTTTTATTAATTAAACTGTTAATATTTCATATTTTATCATATCTCCAACTGGAGATGCAACCTCTATTATATCTCCAATCTTTTTGTCCAGCAGAGCTTTTCCCAGAGGGGAAACATTTGATATTCTGCCCTTGAAAGGATCTGCCTCAGCAGAACCTACTATAGTATACTCCATGGTTTCATCAAATTCCAAATCCTTTATTTGAACTGTTGAACCAATACTAACAATTCCTTTTTGTTTTGTCGCTTTTATAACTTTTGCACTCTTAACTATTTGTTCTAATTTTGCAATACGGCTTTCAACGTTTGCCTGTTCATTTTTTGCTTCATCATATTCGGCATTTTCGCTTATATCCCCAAAAGCTAAAGCTACCTTAATTTTTTCAGAAACTTCTTTCCTTCTTACAATCTTTAAATCTTCCAATTCTCTTTTTATTTCTTCCAATCCCTCTGCTGTAATCAAAGTCTCATTATTTCTCATAATATTGCTCCTTTTAATAATGTTGCTTATTACAATTAATGCATTTTACTGTACTTATTCTTTTATGCAAGCTCTAAGATGTATATTTTATTGTATTATAGATTTAATATAATATGATAATTAGATGACAATTCTTTTTTAATTAATCTAAATATTATAATAAAGTAACGTACTAATGTCAAGATTTTTGTTAATACATTTATGGGCAAACATTATTTTCTATATATTTATCCAAAACATAATACAATTCATCTGCTTTTGTTATTTTATTTATATAATTCCTTGTTTCTGAAGAGTTTTTCATACCCTTCATGTACCAGGCAGCAAATTTTCGCATTTCCAATATTGCAATTTTTTCATCCAATTCCTTTACAAGCATGGAAACATGTCTTTTTATCATTTCAATTTTAGCATTTATTGAAGGTTCATAAAAATCATTGTTGCCGTTTAATATATTAACAATATTCATTATAAGCCAAGGATTCCCCAGTATTCCTCTTCCAACCATGACAGCATCACAATTGGTGGTTTCTAACATATTATCAGCGTCATTAGGAGCATAAATATCTCCGTTTCCAACCACAGGAATGCTGACATTGTCTTTAACATTCTTTATTATATTGTAATCTGCTTTTCCTGTATAATATTGTTCTCTTGTTCTTCCGTGAACAGCAATCATATCTGCTCCGTTGAACTCTAAAATTTTAGCAAACTCGACCGCATTTATATTTTTAGAATCCCATCCTGCCCTAATTTTTGCTGTTACAGGTTTATTGGCTGCCTTTTTAACTTTATTTATAATTTGACCTGCCAATTCAGGTGTTTTCATAAGTGCGCTGCCATCACCATTTTTGACAATTTTAGGTGCAGGGCAGCCCATGTTTATATCTATAATGTCTATATCTTTTCTTTGATTTATGTAATTTTCTACAACAAATGA
>NZ_JAWQJF010000011.1:0-18581 GCF_033447055.1 Sedimentibacter sp. | reverse complement strand
TTTTATGTTTAAGAAATAAATCTGCAAATGATAAAAGAGCGACGCATGATACAATTATAAGAGCAGTTGATTTGTAATAACTGAAAAAATCCACATAGGTTGTACCACCCTTCCAGAAATTAGCTTCTTCTAAAGGAAGTTCAACTATTTTTCCATATGTTATAAGGGGAATTATTACAATAATAAATATCAAAGGCAAAAAATAAATAATTGATTTTTGTGATGATGACTCTTTGTTTTCCATAACTGCCTCCAGATTAATATGTCTAATTATACATAGGAGTATTATAGATTGTCAATTATATATAGCCATGATAATCATTTAGTTAATTTGACCGTGAAAGAAGTTGAAGGAAGATTATCAAGATCCTTTTCTGCACTAATAATTGTAATATTGCTTGCATAGCTGGTTACTTCATTTCCTATAACTCTACCATGCACAGTAACGTTTGAGCAGTTTATTGAAATTTTTCCCCTTGGTGCATAGACTATTCCGTTTAAATCAACATTTGAAGCATTTATATTTATGTTTCCATTGTTGGAATAAAAGCAGACTGCACTGCTTGAAAGGTTTTCTAGGTTGCTTGTATTGATGGTAATATTACCGTTGGCAACAACTATGCCATTCCCTGTAAAGTTGCTTGCGTTTATCTGTAAATCTCCTTCTACATACATTGCAGATTCAGCATTAAAGTTTGAGCCGTTATATGTTTTGTTGCCTGTATAGTATGTCCCTGCTTCTTGCGCCTGGCTTTTAATAATAGCCGAGAAGTCGGGCATTTCAACTATAGACGCATTAGGAAGTTTGGGTCCTACATCAATATTGCTTCCTTGTATGTCTATGGTCTTTACTGCCTCAACAGCTCCGGTTATATCTGTATTTGAAATATATAAGTTGAATTTATGATTGCTGTGAACACTGCCTTCTATAATAAAATTACTGCAGGCAAATTGCATTTGATTTGTAGTGCTTCCGGAAAATATGGCATAATTAAAAGCTCCTCCCAAAGGTTTTTTTACCTTTTCAGCAGATGCTTCCGCTTGAATATTTGTACCGTCAATACCAAGAATTTTTGCAAATCCAAAGGAAATTGCTTTAGTTCCAGCAATTTCGACAGTACTGTCACAATCAGCAAATCCAATTGATATATCATCAGGTTCATACCCGTTTAACTGTATATATTCATTTGCTGATGTGGAAGCTTTAACCTCGTCAGGTAACTCCTGAGCCGCTGCAAGACATGCTGCATCTAAGGCATTTTGAAGTCTTCCTTTTTCATTATTCATATATCCCACATCCACAGCCAATGCTCCGAATCCTAGAAGTACGGACATCAACACGGCAGCAAAAACCATGCTCTGCCCGGATTCATCAATAAAAGTATGGGGGCGCAACTCCTTCTGACGGGGTGAATCTTTGCAGTATAGGAGAAACGTCCCCAATAATGTTAATATATTCATGGTATCTCCCTCTGAACTATTGTTCTTAAGCACCAAATTTATATTGTTTTTCAGCTTTGATTTCCATTGCTGCCAGTCTTGCTTCAGCATCTCTTAAGCTTTGCTCTGCAATTAATTTATCTGTTATTGCACTTGATTTTTCATTTATCATATTTATTGATTTTTTAAATTCTTCTTCAAGTGCATTTTTTAATTCTTCGTTTGCTGATAATAATTTATTGTTTTGCAAGCTAATAATTTTCTCTGATTTTTGTGATGAGCTTAATCTTTGGTTAATAAGAGAAATTTCTTCATTTAATTCTACAATTGTCTGTTCCTTTAATGAATTTTCTGCTGCTTGTATTTTATTTACTTCTGTTAATGCTGAAAGCTGTTCACTTAATTCGCTGATTTTAGAATTAAGCTGTGTGAATTTTCCTTCCGACATAGTATTTTTCAGATATTTAACTTCATTTTTTTCTTCTTCTAGCTGTCTTGAAATAGCTATAATCTTATCACGAAGCTTCCTCGATTCTTGTTTTTCGGATATTAACAGCTGTTTTTGTGCTTCTGCTTCCTTATTTGATAATTCTAAACTAAAATTCAAATCAGAAACATCTTTATTAAGCTTACTCGTTATATTATTTAAAGAGTTGTTTTCCTCATTTAATTTTTTAAGCTCCTCTTCTAATGCTACTGTATTTTTTTGTAAAGACAGAAGTTCCTCTTGTGAATACTCCGTGTCTAGAAGCTCAATTGTCTTTATGGATTCTGTAAGGTTATCATATTCAAGAGATAATTTATTGTAACGATTTATAATTACTTCATGATCATTTCTGAGACTTTCTTTTTCTTGGAAAACTGCTTCTAAATTTCTATTGAAGTTTTCTTGTGCTGTTTGATACTGTTTTCTTAAAAGGTTAAAATACTCTTGTACGGATTTTTTTGTATATCCTCCAAATGTATTTTTTAAATGTTTATGCATATCTGCTGCTTCAGTTTTTTCTCTTAGCTGATTGACTATATTATCATTGCTATTTAGTATTTTTTCCATTTTTTTAACTCCTTTATTTTATTCCTTAAACAACAGCGTATCTCCTATTTTTACATCTTGTGATGCCCCTTCTTTAAGTTCTAAAACATGAATAGTATTTTTAACTATTTTACCTATTTTCCAAGGCTTGATGGTTTCCTTTTCAATTACTGTCATATTTTTAGAAAGATAAACTGCATCAATAGTGAATTTCATAAAAAAACAGTGTATTGATGAACAATTTTTAAGCAATAAGCCTTCCTCTGTATTTATTGAGCTTTTGCCTAAAAGGCCCTTTAATCTTTTATTAAATGTATCAGCTATTGCTACTTGATTTGCTAGTAGCTTGTTATTATACATTACAACCATTACATACCACCTAATTCCTCAATGATTCTAATAACTGCCGGTCCCATTAATGCTATAAAAATTACCGGAAATATAAATATTACCATGGGTATAAGCATTTTCACCGAAATTTTCATCGCACGTTCTTCTATTTTGTTTCGCCTGCTTTGACGTATGGCTTGTGATTGTGTCCTGAGTACATTTTTTAATGATATTCCCATTTTGCCTGCTTGAATTACTGCTCCTGCAAAGGATTTTACATCTTCAATATCGCACCTTTCACCAAGGAGCACTAAAGCGTCCCTTCTTGTCCTACCCATAGTCATTTCTCTGTAGGTTATGGTAAATTCATCAACCAAAGGTCCTTCGAAATGATTTATAACATGCAGAATTGCTTGTTCAAATCCAAGCCCTGCTTCAACGTTTACACTTATCATGTCTAGAATATCGGGCAGCTGTTTTTCCATTTTTTCTCGCCTTTTAGTTATATTTGATGTTAGATTAAATCGCATAATTGTAAAGGCTGAATACATTCCTAAAAGAGGGGCAAGAATTATCATTATTTTTTTAAGTTTTAGCATATAACCTATTAATAAAAATATTGCTGCAAAGAATATTATTACAATAAGCCTGATTGCATTGTATTCGCCAATCGACATGGTAATACCAGCTTGGCGAAGCATTTTTCTTAATTGCTCTGACTTTTTAGAATCATCTGCCGAGTATAAATATTTACTGAAAAACTTAGCTGTTAAATTAATCATGGGTTTAAAAAATCTTTCCCACAAGGGCTTTTTCATTTCTTCATCTACAACATCCTCAATGCTTTTTCCAGATATGCTTGCTAATCGTCTGTTGAGATTATCTTGGTTTAAGCCATTTGTATGAAATGCTGCTATTAATAAACAAAACACTGTAACTCCAAATAATGCGGAAATAAAGGCTATCATATACTCCTCACATTTCTATATTGATTATTTTTTTTATAATTAGAAATCCCATTGTTTCCATAACAATTGATAAAACAAGTAAAACCTTGCCCATGTAAGATTCAAAAAAACCTGCAAAATAATTAGGATTTAGCACCATTACTGTTAGCACAATGGCTATAGGCAATATACCTATGAGCAATCCGGATATCCGCCCTTGGGCTGTAAGTGTATTTATTTCTTGTTTGATTTTTATGCGCTCTCTAATTGTAGCAGCTATTGTATCTAAAATTTCTGTTAAATTACTTCCCACCTGTGAAGAAGTAACAACAGCTGACACCAATAATTCTAAATCTTCACTGCCTGTTCTCTCAACCATGTGACGCAATGCTATTTCTTGATTAACCCCATAATGAATTTCTCTTAATACCTTTGTAAATTCAGCTGAAATGGGAGGCTGCATATCATTTGCTATACTTTGCATTGATTGCAAAAATGTAAAGCCTCCCTTAATGCTGTTTCCCATTATCACAAGACCTTCACTGAGTTGCTTACTGAATAATTCTGACAGTTTTTTTCTTGCCTTATTTACTAAAATTGGTGGTATTATAAATCCAATAAAGCCCACTGCAATTGCAGTAATGATATTTCCATCAAAGGCAACAATTATTAGCATTGGTACAATGGTTATGCCTATCCAAAAATAAATAAATTCCAAGGCAGTAAGTTTTAGACCTGAGGAAGCTATATAATTTGTTAACTCCTTGCTTACAAGCTTAAATGCAAGTTTTTTATTTTTTTGTTCTTTGTTTCTTTCTTTTATAAATTGTTCCTGTATATCATCTTGATTATTTTCATTGTAATATTTTGATATTCTGCTTTTAACCTTTTCTCTGCCTGATGAAGACAATAATATATATACAATTAAATAAACGGTTAAAGCTCCTAGTAAGACTATCAATAATTTTTCCATATCTCCCTCAATTTATAAACCAATCGTCTCTTAAAAGAATTCCTACAGAAGAAAGCTTTTCTAAAAATCTTGGCCTGATACCTGTAGCTATAAAGCTTCCCTTGATTCTTCCATATGAATCTAAGCCCTCTGCCTTATATGTGAAAATATCCTGAAGGGTGATGGTATCTCCCTCCATACCAACAATCTCTGTAATATTTATTACTTTTCTTGAACCATCCTTCATACGCTGCTGATGCACTACAATATCTAATGCTGAATGTATTTGCTCTCGTATTGCTCTTACCGGTAAATCCATTCCCGACATTAGCACCATCGTTTCTATACGTGACATAAGTTCTCTGGGTGAATTAGCATGGGCAGTTGTAAGGGAACCGTCATGACCTGTATTCATTGCTTGGAGCATGTCCAAGGTTTCACCTGAACGAACCTCTCCAACAATAATTCTGTCCGGACGCATACGAAGTGAGTTTCTCACTAACTCTCTAATGCCTATCTGTCCTGCTCCTTCTAAGTTTGCAGGTCTGCTTTCTAATGTAACTACATGATCTTGCATTAATTGAAGCTCAGCCGCATCCTCAATGGTAACTATTCTTTCGTTTGGTGGTATATAGCTTGATAAAACATTGAGCAAGGTTGTTTTTCCACTACCTGTGCCACCAGATACAATAATATTTAACCTTCCTTTTACGCAGGCTTCTAAAAATGATACCATTTTGGGAGAAATTGAATTATATTTAATTAAATCACCGGCTGTAAGTGGCTTTTTAGAAAACTTTCTAATTGTCATGGTGGGTCCTTTTAATGATAGGGGAGGGATTACAGCATTAAAACGTGAACCATCCTTCAAACGGGCATCTACCATTGGACTGGATTCATCTATACGTCTTCCCACAGATGTTACTATTCGGTTAATAATATTTAATACATGTGTATCATCTTTAAATACAACCGGTGATAGTTCAAGCTTACCCTTTCTTTCAACATATATCTGATATGGACCATTAACCATTATTTCTGATATTTCATTGTCATTTAACAACGGTACTAACGGACCCAGACCCATTACATCATTAAATATTTCTCTTAGCAGTCTTGCCTTTTCGCTCCTTGAAATATTAATTGACATAGAATCAACTATGGATTCCATTATTTTATGTAATTGCTGCTCCTGGTCATCATCTACATTAAATAATTTTAAATCCTGCTGATTAACTGTTTCGATAAATTTTTTATGCACATGCTCCTTAAATTCTGCAAATTCATCGTGATATATTTTATTATTTATAACAGGCATCTCTTGAGATTTCTTTTCTGAATTTTTTTCTTCTATATTAAATGTTCTTTGTTTTTCCAGCCTGTCTAGTAAACTCATCTCTTTCTACCTCATTACTTTTTCTTTCTAAAAAAGATATTCTTCTTAGTGTTTTTCATTTGAATATCATAATTACTTGTTCCCTTTAACAATATATCAACTAATTCTTTTATAGATTGACTAAGCTTGCTTTTAGGCGCTCCCACCACAAACGGTATCCCTCTGTTTAATGCATTTACTGCAACCTTGTAATCACTGGGGATTTTAACCCATATGGGATAGCCGATAATCCTTTGTACGTCCTTCACGGTTATGGTATTCATGTCTACGGCTCTGTTTATTATTATCCTTATTTTATCTGTTTGCTGCAGGGATTCTAAAAGTGATACGCTAATTTTTGAATTTTTAAGTATTGAAACATCTAGACCTGAGATGAAAAGTATCAACGAAGAAGATTCTAAAGCAGTAATATTCACCTCTGAAAACGAAGGTGCTGTGTCAATGATGACATAATCATAGTATGTTCGAAGCAGGCTTAATAAACTCATTATTTTTTCCGGTGAAATTAGCTCTTCGTATTCCGGGCTTTTGGGTGCACACAGCACGTGCAATCCACTTGAATGAATAGCCATATAGCTTCTGACAGAGTCAATATTTGGGGTTATAACATCTTGTATTAATTCTGTTATTGTATCCTTAGGCTCAATGTCTAAAAATATATGTGCATCTCCAAATTGTAAATCCAAATCAACCAATACTACCTTTTTGCGTTTTTCAGCAAGAGACACTGCAAGGTTAGTAGCAATAGTGCTTTTTCCGAGTCCTCCTTTTGCTCCAAATACGGAAATAACTGTAGAAGCCCAAAGAATTGTTTCGTTTTTTCCAAGAGATTTAATTCTGATTATTTCATTAGTATATACTGTCTTTATGTATTCAGAAAATTCCCTTGTTGATTTTTTAAGCTCTATTACATTGTGACACCCTACATTTACAGCAGCCTGCATCATTTCAACATCCAGGTTTTCTGCTGCTAATATGACAAATGTGCGCGGCCTATGCATTACGATTCTTTCAGCTAAATTAAGAACATCTGTATCTCCGGCACCCAATGTCATTATTATTATATCCGGGGATGTATTTTCAATTTTATCTAATGCCAATGAACCGCCTGTTGATTCCCCAAGGATAAATATTTCATCATCATCTATTAATTGCCTGAGGGTATTTATGTTACTTTCCATTTTGCTGATTAACAATACATTTATTTTCATAGCATACCTACTTATTTTTAAATATTATTTCGTCAATTGTTAATGCTGGTAAGGATGTTTTTTTGTCATCTAATGGAGATCTTAATGCTGCTCTTAATTGTCCTTTGTATTCGGACATGCTTATTTCCATTGCTTCCTCAGGTGTTACCTCAAGGGTTAGAGAAACATATGGATTTTCACCTTCAGCTTTTTCTTGTTCTGTAAATTTGTCATCAACTGCCAGCACCTTAATATTTTCTAATAGCATTACTGTGTAATCTATTGTTGTTTTATTTCCATCAGGCTCTTTTACTTCAACTTCATATTGGGCAATTACATCAACCTTATTGCCTGGTAATATCATATTTGATAATCCTGAAATGTTATTTACACCAATTGTGACTGCCCTCATGCCTTGTCCTATAGAGTAGGGCAAGTATCTGCTTGATTTTGCATCTCCTAGAGTTACTAAACGGGAAGACAATATTTGTTCTCCTGTTATGATTTCCGCGGTTGAAACCTTGCCTACGACATCGTCCATATTTTTTTCAGAATCAAGTAGTATTGCTTCATCTGGCAGCATGGTGGATTTTAGCATTTCTTTTGTTATAAGAGTATTTGGAGGAATATTTTGTGCAGCTGTAATTACTTCTGTCTTTGATACCTCAACAATAACCGGCTCACTTATATTATTTAAAAAATTATACAAAAGTAAAGCAACAATTATTGCTGATAATAAAGCTAATATCTTTACCTTCTTCATACTTCCTCCGAATTTATTCTTTTCTCATTTTTGTTTGTGCACTTACTATATATTTACCGTCACCATCACCATCAATTATTAACGGTGTGAATGGAGTTAAAATATCTACATTGTATGATACTGAAACCGATATAATATTATCTGCCTCTGTAGATACAGTTACATTATCGTCAACACCAAAATTATTAAAATAGCCTTTAACTATGTTCTCAGTTACATTAACATCGTAACCGGGCTCGCTTGAATGAATTGCAGCATATCTGGCACCTTCTCTGCAAGCATTGTTTGCAATTGTTTGGTGATGAAAAATCCAGCCAAAATCTATTATTCCACCGATAATTAAAAAAAATATCGGTAAAACAAGTGCAAATTCAACAATTGCCTGCCCGCCTTCGCTTTTATAATTCATAATTTCTCACCCCGTAAGTTGTAAAAAGCACCTTCCCGACCATACGGACGAGTCGGTGCTCTTTGTTGGAAAATTTGCAGACATTATGGAGTAGCTATATTCGCATTTGTTGATAAACCTGTAAAAAAAGCAGTAAGCTGAGTACCAAAAGCTACCGCTCCTACCACAACAACAAGTGCAACTACGCCAATTATCAACCCATACTCTACCATACCCTGACCACTTTCCTCGTTCTTTAACCATTGTAAATATTTTTTTCATTTGTTCCCTCCTAATGTATTTTTTTAATAGCAGCAAATACTTAGAGAGATTTAAAATTTTTTAACAAAAAAACCTTGCACAAAGAGCAAAGTTAAAGTCGTTAAAAATGTACAAAACATCCGAACATTTGTACATCAAATATACAACAAGTGTTGTATAGCAACTGGCTGTCATACTATTTTAAATAGTTTAGACCCTATAGCTTTGCGTCATTTTCTTTTGAAAATTTTGCCACTATTAAATTAGTTTCATACTAGCATAAAAGCGATATACTGTCAAGTATAATTTTTAAAGTTTTTCTATTTTTTTACATATTTTTTTCAAAGTAGTACTGTCATTATGGATATTATCATGCCTGAAACTATGAATGGCGCCAATGGAAGCATAGTTGATAAATATATTTTTTTAAGCAGCATTCCAACCCCTATAAATACCAGCAATACAGCTGCCATTGCCATAACAGCAATAATTATGAGAGGATATCCAAGAGTAAGCCCCATTGCTCCGGCAAGCTTAACATCACCTGCTCCAACCTTTCCAAAGCCTACAAATGCTGCTACTGCCGTAAAGACCACCATTAATACAATCATGGATATAAATGCAGCAGTCAGTGTATTGACACCAAAATGGGATATTTGAAATAAAAGTCCCAAAACAACAAAGAGCAAGATTATTTCGTTTGGTATAATTCTAATGCAAATATCTACAAAAGCAGTTATCAGTCCTGTTACAATAATTAATCCGATTAACATGGCAACGAGCTTATTTTCTGCATTAAGTGCTGTAATGTACCATACTGCTCCGTTAAACAAACTTAATAACAATTGAAGCTGCGTCGAAAATAAAAAGTTAAAGTTGGTTGAAACTTCTTTTTTCTTGTAACTTATTATCTTTTGAGAAAGCCAAGGAATTTTATAACCTATTACAATACCTATTATTCCATATATTACAGCCGTCATTTTTTTCTCCTTTTATTTATTTTATATAACGTTAAAGAAAATTCCATAAAAACTTGTCTTATTATACCAAACCAAAGCAGCTATATCAATAAATGGTTTAAAAAAGACGCCCTAAAGCGTCTAAATTTTATATTTATTATTAATCCTTAAAAGTATCCTTGATTTTACCGAAGAATCCTTTTTTATCATCTTTATCCTGTGTTTCTCCCATTTCTGCTGCGTACTGCTCGAGAATGGATTTTTGCTTGTCTGTAAGCTTTCTTGGTACTTCTATTTTAATTCTTACGTATTGGTCGCCCTTACCTGCGCCTCTCAGGTTTTTGATTCCTTTGTTTTTCAATCTGAATACTGTTCCCGGCTGTGTTCCTTCAGGTACTTCGTATTTTACTTTGCCTTCAAGGGTTGGTACTTGGATTGAACCGCCAAGAGTTGCTTTTGTGAATGATATTGGTATTTCGCACCAAACATCGTTGCCGTCTCTTTCAAACAGTTCGTGTTCTTTCACATTGATGTACACATACAAGTCTCCGGCTGGGCCACCGCGCTCTCCGTGGTTTCCTTCACCTCTTAATGGTATAACTGAACCCGAGTCAACTCCGGCTGGAATATTAATTGAAAGCTTTCTTGATTTCTTTTCCTTACCTGTTCCGCCGCAAGCTTCACATGGTTCTTCTACAACTTCACCTGTCCCGTTGCATGTAGGGCATATTTTTGTGCTTGCAAACTGTCCAAATGGTGTTCTTTGAACTGTTTTAATGCTTCCTGCACCGTGGCATGTAGGACAAGTTTTTTTGCTTGTTCCTTTTTTTGCTCCTGTTCCATCACAAACATGGCACTTTTCTATACGATTTATCTTAATTTCCTTTTTAGTTCCAAATGCTGCTTCTTCGAATGTTATGTCCAGCTTTATCTTCAAGTCAGAACCTGCTTTAGGGCCGTTTCTTTGCGCTCTTGTGTTGCCCCCGCCGCTAAAGCCTCCTCCAAAGAAATCTCCAAATATATCTCCAAATATATCTCCAAAGTCATTAAAACCTGCACCGCCGCCAAAACCTTGTGTTTGGTCAAATGCCGCATGACCGAACTGATCATATTTAGATTTTTTATCTGGGTCACTGAGAACTTCATAGGCTTCATTTATTTCTTTGAATTTTGCTTCTGCTTCCTTGTTATCCGGGTTTAAATCAGGGTGATATTGTTTTGCCAGTTTTCTGAATGCTGCTTTTATTTCTTTATCGTCTGCTCCCTTTTCTATTCCCAGTATTTCGTAGTAATCTCTTTTTGCCATAAACTTCTCCTCACCACCTCAGTGTTTCTTACATTAACCAAGCTAAATCTTAAAGAAGATTTAGCTTGGTAATATTTTTAAAATTCTGATATTTTTTTGATAGATGATATTCCGCAGTCTCATTCACAAATATATTTGCTCCTACGTCGCATATATTTGGAATTCGTTGCGAAAGACCTACCGCTATTTTTCAGAAAAACCACTCTGAAAAATAGGGTTAGGGCTTCTTTATTTGTCGTCGTCGTGGATTTCTTCGAAATCTGCATCTACTACATTGTCATCTTGTTGAGCTGAACCTTGGCTGAAGTCCGGTTCTCCCTGAGGTCCACCTTGCGCACCTGTTTGAGCATAAAGCTTTTGAGCAAGATCATTGAATACTTTAGTTAAGTTTTCAGTTTTTTCTTTCATTCTAGCTGTATCATTGCTTTCAATTGCTTTTTTAAGTTCATCCGCTGCTGCTTGTGCTGACGCTTTTTCTTCTGCTGAAATTTTTCCTTCTAAATCTTTTAATGTTTTTTCTGTCTGATATACTAATGTATCTGCATTGTTTTTAATTTCAATTTCTTCTTTTCTTTTCTTGTCATCTTCTGCAAATTGTTCAGCTTCTTTAACTTTCTTTTCAATATCAGCGTCTGACATTTTTGTTGAAGCAGTAATTGTTATTTTTTGTTCTTTTCCTGTTCCTAAGTCTTTTGCACTTACATTAACAATACCATTTGCATCTATATCAAATGAAACTTCTATCTGTGGAATTCCTCTCGGTGCAGGAACTATACCTGTCAATTGGAATCTTCCCAATGAAATATTGGCATCAGCCATTTGTCTTTCACCTTGAAGTACATGAATATCAACTGCAGGCTGGTTGTCTGCTGCTGTTGAGAACACCTGGCTCTTCTTTGTTGGTATTCTTGTGTTTCTGTCAATTAATTTTGTAAATACTCCGCCTAATGTTTCAATACCTAATGATAATGGAGTAACGTCAACTAACAATATGTCGTTTCCAAACTCTCCTGTCAATACTCCACCTTGAATAGCTGCTCCTAATGCAACACATTCATCAGGGTTAATTCCTTTATCAGGTTCTTTTCCTGTTAATCTTTTTACTGATTCCTGGACTGCAGGTATTCTTGAAGAACCGCCTACCAACAATACTTTATCAATTTGACTTGCAGTTAATTTTGCATCTGACATAGCTTTTTTTACCGGTTCAACAGTTTTTTCAACTAAGAATGAAGTAAGTTCATTGAATTTAGCTCTTGTAAGGTCCATATTCAAATGCTTTGGCCCATCTTGAGTTGCAGTGATAAATGGTAAATTGATTGTTGAAGTCATTGCACTTGATAATTCTTTTTTAGCAGTTTCTGCAGCTTCCTTTAATCTTTGAAGTGACATTTTATCTTTTCTTAAGTCAACTCCATTTTCTTTTTGGAACTGTCCAGCTAAGTAATCTACTATAACAGCATCAAAGTCATCTCCGCCAAGTCTGTTATTTCCGGCTGTTGCTTTAACTTCAAACACGCCCTCGCCGATTTCAAGTATTGAAACGTTAAATGTTCCTCCACCAAGGTCAAATACCATGATTGTCTGCATATGAGTTTCTTTATCTATACCATAAGCAAGTGCTGCTGCTGTTGGTTCATTTATGATTCTTTTTACTTCAAGTCCTGCTATTTTGCCTGCATCTTTAGTTGCTTGTCTCTGGCTGTCTGAAAAATATGCTGGAACAGTGATAACTGCTTCTGAAACTGTTTCTCCTAAATAGCTTTCTGCATCAGCTTTTAATTTTTGAAGTATGAAAGCTGATATTTCCTGTGGTGTATATGATTTTGTATCAATTTTAACTTTGTGGTCTGTTCCCATTTCTCTTTTTATTGATGATATTGTTCTGTCTGAATTAGTAACTGCCTGTCTTTTTGCTGTTTCACCTACTAATCTTTCTCCATCTTTTGTAAATGCTACGATTGAAGGAGTTGTTCTTTTACCTTCTACGTTTGATATAACAACGGCTTCTCCGCCTTCCATAACGGCTACACAAGAATTTGTTGTTCCTAAGTCAATTCCTATAACTTTACTCATTTTTTCCTCCATATATATTGATATAATTTAATTTTTTATTATTAAAATTAATGATGAGATCCTTCGCTTTGCTCAGGATGACATAAATTAATATTTTGTTTGATTCATGAGATCCTTCGCTTTGCTCAGGATGACATTAAAGTCGCTACTTACATGATGACATTAATTGTTGTTCTATGTTGGATGATATTAACTACTTCTTGCAAATTCTAACCATTGCAGGTCTTAGCAATTTATCATTAAATGTATAACCTTTTTGCAAAACATCGATTATTGTACCATCCTCATAATCATCGCATGCTTCAAATGCAACACCATAATGAACATTGTGATCAAACTGTTTATGTAAAGCATCAACTTCCTTCAATCCTTTTTTATTAAGAATTCCGGCAAGCTGAGTATAAACCATTTGAACTCCTTGCTTGAAATTGTCAGTTTCTGACTTGTCAGCATCTATTGCTCTTTCAAGATTATCCACAACCGGAAGCAATTCCAGTATTATATCTGACATTGCATTTCCATAAGTTGATATTTTTTCTTTTTCTGTTCTGTTTTTATAGTTAAGGAAGTCTGCCTGCAATCTCAGCAATTTATTGTTCAGCACTTCTTCCTCTGAACTTTTTGAATCTTTTGAGTTTTCTGTTTCTTCAACTTTATTTTCTTCACTTATTTCTTCATTTGCTTCTTTTGCTTCATTTAAAATATCTTTATCTTGCGCAACATTTTCATTTAGTTTTTCTTCATCACGCTTTTTTGCCTTTGCCATTTCTTCACTCCTTATTTTCATCATCAAAGTTTTGACTTATTATTTCATTAACCGCTTCAGACATTGATTTAACAGCAGAAATTACAGTGTTATAATCCATCCTTGTCTGTCCTATAACTCCAATTTTGCCAATGAGTTTACCATTGAATTTATAAGTTGCAGTTATAAGGCTGCAATCTCTTAATTCTTCATTCTGATTTTCATGGCCTATGCAGATGCTTAGATCATTTCCCCCAACAAGTTGAAGTAATTTAGCCATACTGTTTTTATTTTCAACAAATGAAATAAATTCCCTTGCTTTGACTACATCATTATATTCAGGCAAATCCAATATATTTGTAATGCCATCTGAATAAACATTAATATCTTCCAGCTTGCCTATTTGATCTATTAAAAAAGGCAACAATTCCATCATTGTATCACTATTGCTTTCTCTCATATGGTAAAGCTCTTCTATTAAACTATCCTTGATTAAATCCATATCTTCTAACTTATATCCACACAATTTTTTCGAAAGAGCAACTGATATTCTTTCCATTTGATCAAAAGGTATGGGGCTTTGCAATCTTAATGTCACTTGCTTTACAATGTTGCTTTGCAATATAATTAAAAGCAATATTTTAGTATCAGTTATTGGAACCAGCTGAATTCTTTTTAAAACTGACTGTTTGAGCTGTGGCGCAACAATAAATGATGTGTATTTTGTAAATTGCGACAATATTCTTACTGAATTTTTGAAAACCGAATCAAGTTCACTTGCCTTGTCTTCTATTATATATCTCAATTGATCCATATTAGTATTAGATGAACTTTCAACTTTTTTCCATAAATCATCAACATAGTATCTGTAAGCTTTGTCTGTAGGTATTCTACCTGATGAAGCGTGAGGCTGAACAAGAAAACCCATCTCTTCCAAATCAGACATTTCATTTCTGATTGTAGCAGGGCTGACACCAAGCTCGTATTTCTTTGAAATAGTCCTTGAACCTACAGCTTCTGCATTATCAATATAACTGGAGATAATTGCTTTTAAAATTTTCACTTTTCTCTTATCCAAAGACATTTCATCACCTCTTTGTTTTTTCTTTGTTAGCACTCTCTTTGGTTGAGTGCTAAACCATAGTAATAAGATACTACTTTACATTTATTTTGTCAATAGGTTAATATAAATTTTTTTATCATACAAAATCTTTAGTTCAATACTCAATTCTGCGGCATAAATTTTTCAAAAACAAAATTGGAAATATCCATGCCTGTTTGAGTAAGCTTTACAAAATCTCCACTGTATTCCAACAGTTTATTATTAATTAAATATTCTATTTGTTTAAGATATGCTTCATAAAAATCTACCAAAAATTTATTCTTAAAATCAACAACATTTAATCCTTCCGTCAATCTTAGTCGAAGCATTATATATTCAAATATTAAATCTTTTTGATCCATTACTTCATGTATTTTTCTTTCAAATACATTTGCCTCTGAATTCAGGCAATATGAATTTAAATCAGAAGGATTGCTGTATCTGATATCATTAAGAAATGAATGAGCTGATGGACCTATGCCTATGTATTCTTCTTGATTCCAGTATTTTAAATTATGTTTGCATTCATATCCTTTTAAAGCAAAATTAGAAATTTCATATTGAAATAAGTTTTTATCTTCCATGACATTTCTGCCTGCATAATACATTTCTCTTTCTTCATCCTCTTTAGGCATTATGATTTTTCTGTTTTTTTCCATATCATACATTGGTGTGCCTTTTTCCAGCTTCAACGAATAAAAAGAAATATGCTTTACATTTTTTTCAATTATTTTAGACAATGTAGTTTCAATATCTGCTATTGTTTGATCCGGGATATTAAACATAACATCAGCATTTATATTTTCAAAGCCAAATTGTTTTGCTCTGTCAATTGCTTCAAGAGCTTCCCTACTGTTATGAATTCTTCCTATTTTATGCAATATATCATCATTTAACGATTGAATTCCAATGCTTAATCTGTTTATTCCTGTTTCTTTATATACTTTTAAGTTTTCTTCAGTCAATGTGTTAGGATTTGCTTCCATGTTGATTTCTGCATGCACATCAATTTCAAAAACACTTCTTATTTTTTCTAAAATCCTTCTTAAATTACCTGGATTGATTACAGTTGGAGTTCCACCCCCAAAATAAATAGTATCAACAATATACTTTTCATTTAATGTATCTCTATAATTATTAATTTCATTTATAACCGCATCAATATATTTATTTTCTGATTCATCATTCCATTTAACTGAATAAAAATCACAGTATTTGCACTTTTGTCTGCAAAAGGGAATATGAACATAAATACCTAGTTTTTTCATCCTACCTCCATGGGGACTCCGTGGGGACGGTCCTTTTTGAGACCATTCCATTTGACATTTAGGGACGGTCCTTTTTGAGACCATTCCATTTGAATACGGTTCCTTTTGATTGATATTATTTCATTTCATTTCATCGCATGCATACATAACTACAGTTGCAGCAACAACCCCTGCTGTTTCCGTTCTTAGTATCCTTTTTCCCAATGTGACTATATGAGAATCTATTTCCTTAAACATTTCTATTTCCTTAATATCAAACCCGCCTTCAGGACCTATTATTATGTAATAATTTTGTTTTGGCTCAGCTAAAACATCCTTCAAAAGTCTCATATCTTCCAATTCATACGGAACAATAATTTCTGCATCCTCATTCTTCAATCGTTCTACAAGTTCTTTGACTGTTGTGATGCCTTCAACATTGGGAATTATGTTCCTTTTGCTTTGTTTTGCTGATTCCTTGGCTATTTTTTGCCATCTGTCCAGCTTTTTTTGTTCTCTGTCTTTTTCATTAAGTTTTACTACAGTTCTTTCTGTTATTAAAGGAATGAAATTTTTTACACCAAGCTCAACATTTTGCTGAATTATAGTTTCCATTTTAGTTTGTTTAGGGATTCCCTGGCACAATGTAATATTTATGAACGCTTCATTATTTTTTTCTATTTCCTCAATAATCCGGCAGACTATATCATCTTTATTAATTTCTTCAATCTGCGCCCTGTATTCACTGCTGTCTGTCACTACAGATATTAAATCACCTGTCTGAGCACGCAATATTGTTTTTAAATGCCTTGCATCGCCGCCTGTAACATTTATATTGTTATTTATAATATTATCATCTGAACAAAAATATCTGAACAATTTAACCTCACCCTATTTTAATTTTGCTGTTACACAAACCCATTCTTCGCTATCGTTTATTTCCATTATTTCAAACCCAAGTTTTTCAAAATCATTTACAACATCATTTAAATACTTCTTTATAATCCCTGAAGCAACGACCAATCCACCTTTTTTCAAGAATTTTGGAAATGTTATACTCATGCCCATTATTATTTGCGCAATAATATTTACTGCAATCATATCATATTTATTGCTTCCAATAGATTCCTGCAATTTTTCGTCACCTGTTACATCACCGCAATAAACTGTAAATCTGTCATCATAAATATTGTTCAATGCTGCATTTTCCTTTGCAATTCTAACAGCATTTTCATCAATATCAACGCCAACAGAAGTTTTTGCTCCTAGCAATATAGCTGCTATAGACAATATTCCGCTTCCACAGCCCATGTCCAATACTTCCATGCCCTCATACAAATGTTTTATAATTTGTTCGATGCACAAACGTGTTGTATGATGCTGTCCTGTTCCAAAGCTCATGCCCGGATCAATTTCAAGAATTATTTTTCCTTCTGTTGATTCCGTATCCTCTTCCCATGATGGCTTAATTATTATTTTATCTGAAACAACAAAAGGTTTAAAATATTGTTTCCAGTTGTTGGCCCAATCTTCATCATTTAAAATTCGAGTTGCAATTTCAAGTCTCCCTAAATCAATATCTTTATTTTCGTCTTTTAAAACATCAATAAATTTACGAATTTCATTTAGTAACTTATTTCCTTGATTGTTTTCTGCGAGATACACCTTAATACAACTCTCACAATACTTCATTTTTGAAAGCTCTTCGTCATAATAATCCCAGTTCATTGAATCATCATGCAAGAAATCTTCAAACACACTTGCATCTTCTATTACAGCAGCATTTATTCCAAGCTTCATTAATGCTCCATTTATTATTTCAATTCCATTTGTTGTTGTATATATTGACACCTCTGTCCAATTCATAATTATCCCCTAGATTTTTACTAATTAATCACAATTTTTATCTGATCTTTAGCATTAGTTTATTTCAAATATTAGTTTATTTCAAATATTTTCGCTTCATTATTACCTGATATTTTAACATAGATTTTCCTGTTTTGTGATATGTTTTCTTCAATTTGAGAAAGCAAATTTTGCAACTGCTTAACGCCATCTTCAATAAGGGTTTCATTTGTAATCACAGGAACCAATAATTTAGCAATCGGTTTAATATTGGGACCAAATGCTTTATTTATAACTCCTTGAGTACCTTCCTCTTTGAGAAGTTGCATTACACTCTTAGCTTTTTGAGGATCAGCATGTTGTCTCTCCTCTTCTGTAGTATTTTCAATAGTTTGCAATAGTCTTATAGAATCTGTCGTTACATCAAAAATACAATAAAATTTTGCATCTCCAAAATGTCTATCAATAAAATTCAGTTTATCATCCGTTGCACATGCTATAATCATGTTTTTTACCATTCCTTTCGCTTCGCTCAAGGCACAAACAAGTTATGAAAAAATGGTTGCGCCCCTCCTCATTTTGTTTTAATATCTTCTTATGG
>NZ_JAWQJF010000010.1:0-3654 GCF_033447055.1 Sedimentibacter sp. | reverse complement strand
TGCTTCTGTTGAAAATTGCAAACTTTTAGGTAAGAATGAAGCTGAGTTGGCTATTCTTCAAAATGATATGTTGGATTATGCTTATAATGGAACTGAAGCTTTTGCTGATGCAAAAATTGAAAATTTGCGTGGTATAGCTATTCTGTATCCGGAAATTGTACAAATAGTTGCCTCTGAGGGAATAAACACTGTAGAAGATTTAAATGGAAAGAAAGTATCTGTTGGAGCTCCTGGAAGCGGCGTTGAAGCTAACGCAAGACAAATTTTAGATGCAGCAGGTCTTACATATGACGATATGTCTGTAAGCTATTTATCTTTCTCCGAATCCGCTGATGCTTACAAAGATAAGCACATTGAAAGTTTTTTTGTAACTGCAGGTATTCCAAATGCTTCAATACAGGATATTTCAACACAAAATCCAGTTTCTTTAGTTTCTTTGTCTGATGAAGCTATTAGCAGTTTAATTGAAAAATACCCATTCTTTGTTGAATACACTATTCCTGCTAACACTTATAGTGGACAGACTAATGATGTTAAAACTGTTGCTGTTATGGCAACATTGGCAACAAATGCAGAAGCTTCTGAAGATGTGATATACAACATTACAAAAGCATTATTTGATAATCAACCTGAACTTGCAAAAGCTCATGACAAAGGAAATTCAATTTCTTTAGAAGGAGCTATTAATGGTATTTCTATACCTCTTCACCCAGGCGCAGAAAAATACTATAAAGAGGCAGGGCTTATAAAATAAAAAATATTTAGGTAACTAAAATGTCCTCTTATGTCATCCTGAGCGGCAGCGAAGGATCTCATTAATATTGTTGAAATTATGAGATTCTTCTGCTGTGCCTCAGAATGACATTGAATAGAGTAAAGTTTTTTGAAAGACCGGTATAGGAGCTCCTTGTTATGAAAAACCCTACAATGTTTGTCACTATAATGATTTTAATATTATTTGTAATAATTATTTTTTTTATACCTGTATTCAACCAATTTACTATTTCCAATGGGAAAACAGGGGATGTTGTTTATTGTGACAGCATTGAAAAATTCGAGAATTTCTATACCAGTTTCAAACATTCAGTCAACAGAACACCCGTAAATGAATTTTACAGAATCGAAGGAAACAAATTTGTTGTTTATAAAACAACTTTTTATTCATATGGTGCCGGAATGCCGGATGCCAGAGACTACCCTGATGCTGATATTAAATTTGAAAATGGGAAAGTATTAATTGACAATATCAACAGAGAATTAAACGAATTTACCATTTTGGTAGGAACTTATGCCGACCACACTGTTCACGTTAAAAATGAAAGCTTTAAGTTAGATAAATATGTTGAACCCCAAAATCCGGCTTTATTCAAGATAAAAAGGGTTTCAATTTACGATATATTAAGGAGGCAGCTTTATGAATGATGACAATTTAAATAATAATCAGATTAAGGAAGAAATAAATGTTGATGACATAATGGCGAAGTTTGATAAGGAATCTGCTTATAGACGTTTAAGCGGAAAACAGATGAAATTTGTATCTCTCATTGCAATATTATTCTCATGTTTTCAGCTGTATACATCATTAGCAGG
Source organism: Sedimentibacter sp. (assembly GCF_033447055.1). Taxonomy (GTDB): domain Bacteria; phylum Bacillota; class Clostridia; order Tissierellales; family Sedimentibacteraceae; genus Sedimentibacter. The sequence goes on along the minus strand of NZ_JAWQJF010000010.1, from coordinate 2,064 downwards.
AATACTGCCTGCACAGCTGCAACGTTCCATACATTTGGCATTTGTTTTTTTATTGGTATATTTAATGTATCCTGCAAGTAAAAAAATGCGTAAAGACAGATTTGGAAAGTTGGATGTTTTTTTAGCAGTACTAGGTGTTTTTACAGCCTTGTACTTGACTTTTAACTTTGAATCTTTGCTCTTAAGAGCCGGAGATCAGAATACACTTGATATTATAATTGGCGGTATTGCAATACTTCTGGTACTTGAAGGTTCAAGAAGGGTCGTCGGACTCCCTATAGCAATAATTGCTTCTGTATTTCTTGCTTACGGAGTATTAGGTCCTTATCTGCCTGGATTTTTAAATCACAGAGGTTATTCTGTCGCTAGAATTGTAAGTCACATGTATTACACAACTGAGGGTGAATTAGGTATTCCTTTAGGTGTTGCGGCAACTTTTATATTTTTATTTATTCTCCTTGGTTCTTTTCTAGAGAAAACAGGTATAGGAGCATTCTTTATTGATTTAGCTAATTCTGTTGCAGGTTTTGCTGCCGGAGGCCCCGCTAAAGTTGCTGTTTTAACAAGTGCTTTGGAAGGCACGATTTCCGGAAGTTCAGTTGCCAACACAGTTGGTTCCGGCAGTTTTACAATTCCATTGATGAAAAGTCTGGGATACAAACCAGAATTTGCAGCTGCTGTTGAAGCTGCGGCATCAACAGGAGGACAGATAATGCCGCCTATTATGGGTGCAGCCGCATTTTTAATGGCTGAGTTTATTGGTGTACCATATGCACAGATTGCAAAAGCTGCCATAATACCGGCTTTATTATATTTCACCGGCATTTGGATAAGTGTCCATCTCGAAGCAAAAAAACTCGGTATGAAAGGAATGAGTAAAGATGAGCTTCCTCGACTTTCAAAAGTAATGAGAGAAAGGGGATATCTTTTCTTACCGTTAATAGGAATAGTATATTTTCTTGTTGAAGGGTCAACACCTGTAAGAGCTGCTCTTTACGGATTAGGTCTTGCCGTTGCAACAAGTTATATAAGAAAAAGTACGAGGCTTACATTTAAAAATATTTTAGAAGCTTTGGAACAAGGAGCAAAAAATGCTCTTGGAGTGTCTGTTGCATGTGCTTGCGCAGGTATTATTGTTGGAACTATAACATTGACCGGATTAGGACTCAAGCTTGGAAATGGGTTGGTTTCTCTTTCTGGCGGAAATTTAATACTTACATTGATATTTACCATGATTACATCATTGATTCTCGGCATGGGTGCTCCCACAACGGCAAATTATGTTATTACAGCAACTATCGCTGCTCCTGCCCTTGTTATGTTGAATGTTCCGGTTCTTGCAGCCCATATGTTTACATTTTACTTTGGTATTATTGCTGATATAACTCCTCCTGTAGCGTTAGCTGCATTTGCAGGAAGTGCAATTGCAAAAAGCAATCCGTTGCAAACGGGTATAACCGCCAGCAAGCTGGCCATTGCAGCATTTATTATTCCGTATATATTTGTTTTAAACCCGGCGATGCTTATGATTGATACTACACCATTTGAGGTTATTCTAATAATTATAACTTCAATAACAGGTATGTTTGGAATAAGTGCTTCCATGGAAGGATATTTGTTCACACATGCCAATAAATTTGAAAGAATTGCCTTCCTGGTTGGTGGGGTGTTGCTGATTTATCCAGGTGCAATAACTGATATAATCGGATTTGTAATTATTGCTATTTCGTTTTTATATCAAAAGAACAAAGCAAATAAAAAAATAGACAACGAATATATTTAGACGTTGTTACTCTGAGACAAAATTAAAGGATCTCATCAATTCAACAAAGATGAGATCCTTTACTATCGTTATGGATGACAAAAGTATATTTTTTCAGTTGCCTCGTTATATGGTTATATGGTTATATGGTTATATGGTTATACGTTTATACGGTTAAGATTTTTTTGTTTAATGCTTTTATGGATTTTTCAAGAGCTTCTGCTGTTTTCACTTCTATGAGCGCCCTGGAATTTTTCTGTTTTGCAAATTCTATTAATTCAATTATATTTAATTCTCCTTCA
>NZ_JAWQJF010000009.1:0-36643 GCF_033447055.1 Sedimentibacter sp. | reverse complement strand
TTTTTTCATATTTTATAAGATGATAATATATCTTTAAGTTAAGATGGGTCGAATTCCAGCTTATCAATATCTAGTTCAATCAAATTGCTGCTAAGTTTTACACCCATGGACATTGATTTAGGATATCTTATATTTATTTTCTTGAAATCATCGCTTATATTAACTTCGCAAAGTGAAGTCAATGTATTTACTCCGGACGTTAAAAATGCGTATATTTTATTTTCATCTGTCATGGTATATTTTACTGTTGTTTTTTCAAATCCTGCATTTTCAATGGCAATAAGTATTTTTGTTTCTTCCGATAGATTTCTTATTATGGAATTATCTTTTGATGATACTCTAAATGGATTAATTTCTACATCTCCGTAAGTAAAAACTACGTTGGCATAAATAAATCCCTGACTGTTACAATCAAGATAAATACTTGGAGACAGTGGCAGATTATTAAATTTTTCCGATAATTCTATATCAGTTTTTACTAAAGCATATCTTGATATTTGAGGCAAGACAGCAGAATAAAATTTGCCCATATGCTCTTTTGTAAGTGATATTGTTTTAGAAGTCTGCATCATTATTTTATTGACAGCGGGAAGAACAGTATTGATAAATTCTTCTGAACATTTATAAAGTTTATCTTCAACAATTATATAAGTGTAATTCTTTGAATTGGATATAAATGATATATATAAATTTGTAGAAAGAGAATATTGCTCGCTTTCCTCTTCTTTATCAATATAAAATTCAACTTCCGGATCTTTGTTTATAAATGTTAAATTATTAAATTCGTATTTATATCCATGGCATTCAACAGTTTTGTTTTCGAATAAATTAAAAAAGCTGTCAAATGCAAAAGGAAGTATTTTAAAAATACGTCCGTTCGTGTTGTATGTGTTAAAAATACTTGAAGTTTTTGCAATTACCTGCAAATAAGCTTCAGCTTCATCTCTTAAAAAAACAGCTAGTGGTTGTGAAGACTTATCAAATCCACTTATTTCGTGATTAAACTCCAGACTTTTTCCGTATTTAATAAGATTAGTGTGTTTTATGTTATTTGCTAATTCATATGCATCTTTAACTACATAATTTCTTTTAACTCCAATAGTAAATTCTATGCCAATTGAATCTTTGCTTGATATAGATATAATGGGTTTTAGAATGACAGAACCGTCTTTTTGCTCATTTTTAACACTTTCTTTTATTTTGTTTTCATAGGTACTTATTAATTCTTCAAGAGGGTAATTGTGTGTGCTAATTTGACCTGATTTTTTCTTAAATACAACATCATTGTAGGAAAATACTTTTGAATCGTAGTTATGATATATTTTCAACATGGTTGCTACAATATGTTTACAGCATCCGTCATTATCCCTGAATGCAGGACAATTACAATTAAATCCAGCAATATCTCCATCATTATCAATAATTACAGATGTATCATAAGAAGAATAAAAATGCCCTTTTACTTTTGCAGAATATTTGTTGTCAAATCCAACAATTTCTTCATTATAAATTTTCTCAATACTCAATTTTCCAACTTGATTTTCTCTGTAATATGCAAGCCCTCTTTTATAAGTAATAGAATTTTCAGTTAAGTTTTTTATATCATCAATATTAAAATTTATTTTTTCCATCATGTCTCCGGCATTTATTATTTGATAAATATTATATCATATATTTATTTAATATAATTATTTTTTTATAATTAATTTAAAATTAAATTAGGTACAAATGCCAAAACTCAAGTACCAGGTACTTGAGTTTTGGAGTTTTGTTCATTAAAACATAATTTAGTTAATTAAAACAATATTGAGGTGCCTTGACAGGAATTCATTTTTTAAGTATAATACGACAAGTTAAAAAAATATCAAGGACAAGGTGAAGAAAAATGAAATTTAAAAGAATGTTATCATTATTACTGGCATTTATGCTTGTATTTTCATTAGCTGCATGTCAACAAAATGAAGTTGAAGAACCAGCTGAAGTTGAGAACGAAGAGGAACTTGTAAGCGCTGTAGTACAAGGCGAAGGCAATGGAAAGTATGGAACGGTGAAAGTTGAAGTTACTTTAGAAAATTCTGAAATTAAGGATATTAAAGTTATTGAAAGTTCAGAATCAGGTTTTACTGAACCGGTTTTTTCTCAATTAATACAACAAGTGATTGATACAAATTCTACAGATGTAGATGCAATCACAGGTGCAACTTTAACTAGTTTTGCTTTTATAAACGGAGTTAAGGATGCAGTTGAACAATCAGGAGCAGTGTTGACTGCAAAAGAAGTTCAAGCTGGAGAAGAAAAGGTAGAAGATGTTGCTACTGATATCGTAATTATTGGAGCCGGCGGAGCTGGTCTTACTGCAGCCATTGAAGCTACTAATGCTGGAGCTGAAGTAATAGTTGTTGAAAAGAATGCTTTCATGGGTGGAAACACAAACTATGCAACAGGCGGCATGAATGTTGCCGGAACAAAATATCAGGAAGCAGATGGAATTCAGGACAGTGCTGAATTGTTCTATGCCGATACAATGAAGGGCGGAAAGAACCTGAATAATCCTGAGCTTTTGAAGGTTATGACTGAAAATTCAGCAGATACTCTTTATTGGCTGGAGAGCATGGGAGCTGACTTGTCACAAGTCGGAATATCAGGCGGACAAAGTGTTAACAGAATTCACAAAGGTCCTGGAGGAATGCCTGTTGGAACTCACTTGATGGATGTTTTTGGAAATCAGGTAAAAAATTTAGGAATTGATGTAAGATTAAATACAAAAGCTGTTGAGATTTTGGCTGATGGTAATACTGTAACCGGTATTAAAGTTGAGAACAAAGACGGAAATTCATACGAAATCAATGCAAAAGCTGTAATTCTTGCATCAGGCGGTTTCGGAGCTAATCCTGATATGGTTGTTAAGTTCAAGCCTGAACTTGAAGGCTTCGGAACAACTAATGCTCCGGGAGCAACAGGTGATGCACTTGCAATGGTTGAAAAACTGGATGTATCATTAACAGATATTGACCAAATTCAAACTCATCCTACTGTAGTTCCTATAATCAATGAAATGATTACAGAAGGTATAAGAGGAGACGGTGCGATTTTAGTAAACCACGAAGGTAACAGATTTGTAAATGAACTTGAAACTAGAGACGTTGTATCAAAGGCAATACTTGATCAAGAAGGAGCAACAGCATTTTTAGTTCTTGACAAACAAGTTTATGATAAAGCTTCAACGTATGAAAAATATAAAAACCAGGGATTGCTGAAAGAAGCACAAACTTTGGCTGAATTAGCAGAAATTATGAAAGTAGATGCTGCAACATTGGAAGAAACAGTTACAAAATATAATGAAGCGGTAAAAGCTAAAGCAGATTCTGAATTTGGAAGAGCTTCACTGGAAATTGAACTTATAACTGCTCCATATTACGCAGTTGAAGTATCACCAGCAATTCACCATACGATGGGTGGAGTTACAATTAACACAAGCACTCAGGTTATTAACAATTCAGGTGAAGTTGTTGAAGGATTGTATGCAGCCGGAGAAGTTACAGGCGGAGTTCACGGAGCAAACAGAATTGGCGGAAACGCAATAACTGACATAACTGTATTTGGTAAAATAGCAGGAGCTAACGCTGCAGCTTTTGTAGCAAAATAATAGATATCAAAAAGAACCCTATTCACATGGGTTCTTTTTATTTTTATGATAGCTCGAACATTCCTGTATAGAGCTGATAATATTTGCCTTTTTGTTCTATAAGGTCATCGTGGTTTCCACGCTCGATAATTTTTCCGTTTTCTAATACCATTATTGCATTGGCGTTTCTGACTGTTGAAAGTCTGTGTGCAATTACGAATACTGTCCTTCCCTTCATAAGTGTGTTCATTCCTTTTTCAATCAATGATTCTGTACGTGTGTCTATTGAGCTTGTTGCTTCGTCGAGAATCAATACAGGAGGATCTGCAACTGTTGCTCTTGCAATGGCTAACAACTGTCTTTGTCCCTGGCTTAAGTTTATTCCGTCAGACGTGAGGATTGTATTGTAGCCTTCAGGCATGTGCTGTATGAATGAATGAGCATTGGCAAGTTTTGCAGCTTCAATTACTTCTTCATCTGTCGCATCCAATTTTCCGTAGCGTATATTTTCCATTATTGTTCCTGTGAACAGGTGAGTTTCCTGAAGAACCATCGCAAGTGACCGTCTCAGGTCATCTTTTTTAATTTTGTTGATGTTTATTCCGTCATAAAGTATTTTGCCGTCCGGAACATCATAAAAGCGATTAATCAAATTTGTTATTGTTGTTTTGCCTGCTCCTGTGGAACCAACGAAAGCAATTTTTTGTCCGGACTTTGCAAAAAGATTTATGCTGTTTAAAACAGTCTTGTTCTCGTCATAGCCGAATGTAACATCTTCAAAACGAACATCACCACTAACTTCAGTATAAGTTAAAGTGCCATCGCTGTGGGGGTGTTTCCATGCCCAGATACCTGTGCGGTGTGATACTTCTACAATATTTCCATTATCATCAATTTCAGCATCTACCAATGTAACATATCCGTTGTCAACTTCCGGAGTTTCATCAAGAAGATTGAATATTCTTTCAGCTCCCGCTAGAGCGGTTAATACTGAATTAAGCTGCTGTGATAGTTGAGTTATTGGCTGAGAGAATGAACGAGTGTACTGCAAGTATGAACCTATTGTTCCTAAATCCATGTATCCGGCAACAGCAAGTACAGCTCCAGCTGTTGCTGTAAGTGCATAGTGAACGTATGACAAGTTTCCCATAATTGGCATCAATATGCTGGCAAACGTGTTGGCGCTACTTGCAGCTTGGCGCAGTCTTTCGTTTATTTCATTAAAATTTTCTTTTACAGTTTCTTCATGGCTGAATACTTTCACAACTTTTTGACCTTCAATCATTTCTTCAATGTAGCCGTTAAATGATCCAAGTTCTTTTTGCTGTTTCTTGAAATAATGTGAGCTTTTGCCTCCTATTTTCTTAATGGCAAAAATCATGATAGAAAACATAAATATTACCAGTAAAGTTAAAATAGGACTAAGTACGACCATCATTATGAATACACCTGCAACAGTTATAGCTGAAGATATAAAGTGAGGAAGACCTTGACTCAACATTTCTCTTAATGTGTCTGTATCGTTTGTAAAGCGGCTCATTATTTCGCCGTGAGTGTGAGTGTCATAATATTTTATAGGGAGATTCTGTAAATGTTTGAACATATCGACCCTGATTTTTCGCATTGTTCCCGTAGAAATAGTGAGCATGAGTCGATTATACGTGAATGAGCAAATTACTCCTACAATGTATACTGCAGACATTACACCTATCATTCTCACAAAGCCTGACAAATCAGGATTTTCTTTTCCTATAAACGGTACAACATAATTATTGATTATAGGTTTTAAGAAATATGTTCCTGCAACACCGGACAAGGAGCTTCCGATTATTGCTATGATAATGATAATAAGGTGAAGTTTATATTCAAAAATGTACTTTAAAAGTCTCTTCAGTGTTTTTGATGTTTCTTTAGGTTTTGCAAATCCTCTCGGACCGCCTCCTGGACCGCCATGACGAACTTCGGTTACTCTTTCCTTAGCCAATTATGCCACCACCTTTTGCTGGGATTCATATACTTCTCTGTATATTTTATTTGTTTTTAACAATTCTTCGTGAGTTCCAATACCATCAATCTGCCCATCGTTAAGAACGATAATCTTATCTGCTTCGCTTACAGAAGTAATTCTCTGTGCAATGATGATAGTTGTTGTACTATTTAAATTTTCCTTAAAAGCCTGCCTTATTCTGCTGTCAGTTGCAGTATCAACTGCACTTGTTGAGTCGTCAAGTATTAATATTTTTGGATTTTTAAGAAGAGCCCTCGCAATACAGATTCTTTGCTTCTGACCTCCGGAAACATTGACACCGCCCTGACCTAAATCAGTTTCATAACCATCAGGCATTGATGAAATAAAGTCATGAGCTTGTGCTGCCTTGCAGACATTAATTATTTCTTTGTCTGTGGCATTTTCATTGCCCCATTTTAAATTTTCCTTGATTGTTCCTGAAAAAAGTACGTTCTTTTGAAGAACCATAGCAACATCATTTCTCAGGGTGTCAAGATGATAATCTCTAACGTCATGTCCTCCGACTATAATGCGTCCATCCATTACATCGTATAGACGTGGTATAAGCTGGACTAAAGTTGTCTTTGCAGAACCTGTTCCTCCGATAATTCCAACAGTTTCTCCGGAATTAATCTTAAAATTTACATTTGAAAGAGTAAGATTATCATTTTTCCTTGCATAACTGAAGCTTACATTGTCAAAAACTATTGAACCGTCATTAACTTTTACTTCTGATTCTTCATTGTTCTTTATATCTATTTCTTCGTCAAATATTTCAACTATTCTTTTTATTGAAGCTCTTGACATTACAATTCCAATAAATGCAAATGAAATCATCATAAGAGACATGAGTATATGTGAAATATAGCTTATAAAACTGAAAAGTTCACCGGTCTGCATTTGACCTGTAATTACAAAATTGCCACCGAACCATGCAATTAAAATTGTACATGAGTACATTGTAAACATCATTATAGGCATGTTTGTAATTACAATTTTTTCAGCTTTTACTTGTGCATCCATCAATGCATCGGCTGCATCTTCGAATTTTTCATTTTCATAGTCTTTTCGCACAAATGCTTTTACAACGCGGATTGCTACAAGATTTTCCTGAACTGAAGAATTCATTGAATCATATTTATCGAGCATACTCTGAAATCTTGGAAAAGCTTTTATTGAAATAAACCCGAGTGCCGCACCAAGAAATGGTATTGCAACTAGAAATACAATTGAAAGTTTTGCATTGATTGATACGGCCATTATAGTTGCGCTCGTCAGCATTATTGGAGCCCTTACCAGCATTCTGATAGTCATCATGAAAGCAGTCTGTGTATTAGTTACATCTGTGGTAAGACGTGTGATAATAGAAGCTGTGCTGAATTTGTCAACATTGGCAAACGAAAAGTCCTGTACTTTATTGAAAAGTTTTTGTCTTATTCCTGCAGCCAGACCTGTGCTTGCAAGAGAAGCAAAACGTCCTGACAATGCACCGAAAACCAGGGATACCAAAGCCATTAAAATCATAAGTGCGCCGATTTTGGCTATGTAAGCCACATCGCTGTTTGTAATTCCCACATCAATTATTTTTGCCATCAAAAATGGTATGAATACTTCAAGAATTACTTCACCTATTATCATTAGGGGTGTTAAAAGTGCGTATTTTTTGTATTTTCCCAAGCAAGAAAGAATTTTTTTTATCATATTTTTAATCCTTTATGTTATTTTTTGATTCGTTTTTTAAAGCAATGATGGGACAGAAATCTATTTCACTGCCTTTACCATCCGTTATGTTCAATATAAGCCTGTCAAGATAATTTTTCATCGAAGAAAGTTCTTCATCAGAAAAATCACTGAAAAGTTTTTTATCAAAGACATCAAAGCTTTCCCTGCATTTTCTTGCAAGGTCAGAACCTTTTTCAGTTACTGAAAGCATATTTTTACGAAGATTATCTTCATCAGTTTTCTTTTCAATTAAGCCTGATTTTTGTAACCTCTTGGTGGATGTTGCGATTGAAGCAGGTGAAACTCTTAATATATCGGCAATTTCTTTTTGCGTGCACCCATCATTGTTCATAATGTATTCCAAAAGATGCAGCTGACCTGGATATAACCCTACTTTTAAAAATATTTTATGTGCTTCTATTCGTCTTAAGACGCTGAGCATTTCAAGATAGGAAACAACTTCTATAAATTTTTTGTTCATTTTTCACCCCCTAATTAGTTAACCGTTTAACAGTTAACCAGTTAACATTGATAATAATACCCACTATTGAGCAATATGTCAATACTTTTTTTATAAAAATACAATTGATTTTTTAGGCTACTGAAAAACCATATTTTATTTATCTGTCATTCTGAGTTGTAGCCGAAGAATCTCATGTTTTCAACAAAGATAAGATCCTTCGCTATCGCTCAGGATGACATGAATGTACTTTTTCGGTAGTATTATTTTACCATGTATTTATTTCAATTTTTAAGTTTATTGTTGATATAAATGGGTATAAATTAGCAGTGAATATTTTAAATAAAGGGGATAATTGAATGAAAAAAAACATTAAGAAAATAAGTTTATTTGCAGCCGTAATCGCTGTACTGTTAATTTCTTATTTTTTATTTTCCGATAAAGGAAATCCAATTGTTGAAGTAAGTGCATTTTCTGCTAACATGGGTAGCATTTCAAAAACAATAGAATTTTCGGGTGTGGTAAAATCTTCAGACATGGAAGAAATTATGGTTAAACCTAATTTAGAAGTATCAAAAACATATGTTACAGAGAATGATAAGGTTGAAAAAGGACAACTTCTTGCAGAGTTAGATACAACAGATTTGTTGATTTCACTTAAAAAATCACAGATTTCATTAGAGCAGCTCTACTCTGATTTAGCAGAAGAAGAAAGTGTTTCCAATAGTGCAGATAAAGATATTTTATACAATACTCTTTTAAGAAGCAAAGAAGCATTAGAAAAAAATAAAAAAGATTTAGAATTGTCTGCAGCAGATTTAGAGAGAAGTAAAATTTTGTATGAAGAAAATGTTATAAGCAAGGCTGAATATGACAAATATGTTACTGCAAAAACAAATTTAGAAAGCAATTTAAAAATATCAGAGTTAACTTACAATGATGCTGTTACTAAATATAATGATTATGGCAGCAGTGTAAAGCTTAATGTCGAAAAAATCAACAGACAAATCGAATCTCTTAATCTTGACATCGAGAGTTTAAACAACAAAATTGAAGAAACTAAAATTTATTCTACCATAAACGGAATTTTAACTGATTTTCCTTTAACAGAGGGCAGAAACACATTGTCGAACAGCAAAATAATTATTTACGATACAGCTTCATATGAATTTGTAGGAAATATTGCTCAGGAAGATGCAGTCTTAGTTAAGGAAGGACTAAATTCTGATGTAACCGTAAATGGTATTACAAAATCCTATGAGGGAGTAGTTTCTCAGGTTGATAAAACTGCAAAAATAGACGAAGCAAGCGGAAGTAAAACTCCTAAAGTAGAAGTTAAAATTAAAATTATTAATGCTGATGATTTTTTGAAGTCAGGATTTGAAGGCGATGCATCCGTTCGAATCGATAAAAAGGAAAATGTATTGGTTATTAAAAGAGAAGCTTTGAAAAAAGATGAAGAAAATAAGCAATACTTATATGTTTTAAAAAATGGAGTTGCAAGCAAAACACATGTGGAAACCGGATTATCTGATGATTATTATGTTTCTGTACTATTTGGTATAAATGAAAATGATCTTGTTATATTAAATCCTCCTATGGAATTGACGGATGGAATGAGAGTGAAAATGTTGAATGGGGGCGAATAATATGGACGAATTTAAGAAAACTTTTATGTCTTACTTTGATGATGAAAACAAAGATATGTGCGTCTTGCTTGCAATAGAAGCTCTTAATAAACATACTCTTACAATTAAAGAACTTTATGAAGATGTTTTGCGTACTGCACTCAATAGTATAAACTCAGTCAATGATAAGGATGAAGACGATAATGACTCAATTTGGAAAGAACATATAAAAACTTCAATTATAAGAACTGTTATAGAGTCTGTTTATCCATTTGTGATTAGGGAAAAAAACAAAGTTTCACAGTTAGGAATAAAGGTGGTGCTGGTTTGTCCGGAAAAAGAATATCATGAAATTGGTTTAAGAATGATTTCGGATTTTTTCGCTCTAAACGGATATCAGCCAATATTTATTGGCACTAATACACCAAAAGATCAAGTGTGCATAGCAATTTCAAAGACACGTCCTAAATATGTTGCTATAAGCGTAACTGATTATTACCTGCTTTTTGAAGCTCAAAAAATGATTAGCAAAATTAAAGCTAATAATAAAGACATAAAAATTATAGTTGGAGGGAATGCATTTAAACATAACTTGAATTCAATTTCCAAAATTGGCGGAGATATTTATCTAGAATCATTTGCTGATATTTTTAATTTAAGCAAGGGAGATGTGAAATGAGATTATCTTTTACCATAGCTTTGCGTTTCCTTAAATCAGGCAAAGCACAGACTGTATTAATAATATTGGGAATATCAGTTGGAGTTGCTGTTCAGATTTTTATAGGCTCATTAATTCAAGGACTTCAAATAAGTCTTGTAAATAAAACTATAGGAAGTTCATCTCAAATAACAATAAGTCCAACGAACAAGGACAAAACAATCAAAGATTGGAAAAGAGTAATGTATGAAGCAAAAATCAGTTCTCCGGAAATAATGAATGTTTCAGCTGCAGCTGACGGAGCTTTAACAATTGATTATGACGAAGATACATCCCCTGTTGTTATAAGAGGATTTAATATTGAGGATGCGAATAAAATTTATAATTTTAAAGAAGGACTTATTGAAGGTTCATTCCCTTTAAAAAAAGATGAGGCAATAATCGGCTTTGACCTTTCAAAACGAGCAGGAGTTGAAATAAATGACAAAATAGTTTTAGTGTCTCCTTCCGGTGCACGAAGCAAACTAAAAGTTACAGGTTTGTTTGACTTAGGCGTAGCTTCATTAAATGATACTTGGGTAGTTACAAATCTTGAAACAGCACAAGACATTCTTTCGCTTGACAATAAGGTAACTTCTGTTGAAATGCAAGTAAAAAATGTATTCAATGCTGATTTAACAGCAAAGGCTTTAGCGTATACATTGTCTGTAAAAGACGTAGAGGTTGAAAACTGGAAAGAACAAAATGCACAACTTTTAAGCGGTCTTAATGGACAAAGCGTTTCAAGCTATATGATTCAGGTTTTTGTTCTTGTTGCAGTTTTACTAGGAATTTCAAGCGTACTTGCCATATCGGTTGTTCAAAGATCAAAACAAATCGGAATTCTTAAAGCAATGGGAATAAAAGATAAAGATGCAAGTTCAATTTTTGTTTTTCAAGGGTTAATGCTTGGTTTATTAGGAGCGATAATGGGTATATTGTTTGGGTTTGGTCTTTTATTATCATTTACGAGGTTTGCATTAAATCCAGACGGAAGTCCAGTAGTTCCAATTTACATCAACAACGGATTTATTGCACTTTCAGGAATATTTGCAATATTGTCATCTATGATAGCTTCTGTAATTCCGGCAAGACTTTCATCAAAACTTAATCCAATAGAGGTAATTAAAAATGGCTAAAATAGTTGAGCTGAAAAACATAAATAAAATATACGGAGAAAAAATAAAAACACAGGTTTTGTTTGATATTAATCTAGGATTTGGAGAAAATAGCTTCAATGCCATAATAGGCGAATCAGGTAGCGGCAAAAGTACACTGCTTAATATTGTAGGTACGTTAGACAAACCTACAAGCGGCGAAATTTATATTAAAAATCAAAGGACGGATACATTAGATAAAAATTCACTTGCTAGGTTGAGAAATCAGACAATGGGATTTATATTTCAGTTCCATTACCTCTTGCCTGAATTTACAGCCAAAGAAAATATACTGATGCCTTATAAAATTCAAAGTTTCAAGGTGCCAAAAGAAGTAGATGAATGGGCTGATGAACTTTTAAACTTAACAGGGCTTACAAAAGTTGCAAATAATCTTGCAACAAATATGTCAGGAGGACAACAGCAAAGAACTGCCATAGCAAGAGCACTCATAAACAATCCTAAAATTATTCTAGCGGATGAGCCTACAGGAAATCTCGATTCGGAATCTACCGAGAATGTTTATAAAATACTTAGAAATATTAATGAAAAATATAAAACAACATTTATAGTCATAACACACGACCAAAGGATTGCAGAAAAAACAGACAGGATTATTGAAATTAAAGACGGAAGAATAAATATGGATTTGAAAAAATAACTCAAAATAAAATGATTGTATTTGCACTTGGTGACAATATTCATCTTGACATATCTCTAAAATAGGAATATGATAACCATATCACATAGTTTTCAATACTACGTATGGAGGTAGATATGAATACAGATAAAAAAGAACTGACCAGTGCACTCACTCATTTAGGAGGAGCAGTATTTGGAATAATCGGAACATTTTTTCTTTTGAGCCATGCGAAAAATTCCAATAATACTATGACAGCAGTTGCCTATTTAATTTTTGGGCTGAGCATGATTTTATTGTATTCTGCCAGCACAATATATCATTTTATTGATAAATCAAAAGCTAAAGCAAAATTGATTATGAGAAAGCTTGATCACATTATGATTTTTGTTTTGATTGCCGGTACATATACGCCGATTTGTTTATTAGTTTTAGATAAAACTACAGGTTACAGGCTTTTGACCCTTGTTTGGACCATAACAATTATAGGAGCATTGATTAAATTGTTTTGGATTAAAGCACCAAATTGGGTAAGTTCAGTGCTTTACATAACTATGGGATGGTTAGCTGTCTTGGTATTATCTCCTCTTGTGAACAATATGCTTCCCAGAGGAGTGATATGGCTTATAACAGGAGGGATTTCTTACACAGTTGGCGGCGTAATTTATGGAATTAAAAGGCCAAACATCAACAAAACTTATTTCGGATTTCACGAGCTTTTTCATTTGTTTGTCCTGGCAGGAACATTTTGTCACTTTGTAATGATATATTTTTATGTTGGATAGTGTGCTGGCAGTTAAAAATAATATACAAATTGTGTCTCCGATATGTTCTGTTCGAATATGATGCTCAATCAAAGCATGTAGTAACATTGTAAAAAATTTAATTGTGACTAAAAGTACATAAAATCTCACTCTGAATATAATGAATTAACGGGGTGAGATTATGTATAATTTTTTATTGAATTTCTCGAGTCAATCAATTTTTCAGGAAGATGAATATGCAATATTTGTGCTTATTCTTGCAGTTTTAGGCACTACAATAATTATGCTTTTTCCTAAATTATATCAGGGAATTAAAGTTTTTTTAAAAAATTTATCTTTGCATCACATAGATGATAATGAACAAATGACAGATTATTCAATAGATGAGTTTTTAGATAATCTTGGTTATTCCTATGATGAATATCAAGATATATTTTTTTCTAAATTAAATGCATGGCAAAGAGAAATGGGGTATTGCCGTCTTTATGATGAAGCAGCAGCTCCTTTATCAATGATAATAGATTGTGAGCCTATTTATTTTGAATATGACAACAAGAAGTGGCTTATTGAATTTTGGAAAGGTCAATATGGAATGACAACAGGATGTGAAGTAGGTGTTTATGTTTCAAACGGACCTGATTTGCACACGGATTTTTTCAATGGCACCTTTTATGAAAGTGTTGGGGATGAAGATCTTTTGAACATGTCATTTATCCTTGAAAAGAATGGAGAAGTATTGTTTGAAAGAAATGATTTGCATTGGTGGTTAACAGGATTTAAACTTGGTGAATTTTCATATCCCCATGAATTAACTGTTTATTTAAAAATCAGATTTAATAACAAATTAATGAGAGATGAATTTATTAAAGGGTTAAAAACAACTGGATATTTAGATGAAGAAATATTTGTTGTTAGAAATACTGTAAAAATAATATTTGACCGACCTAGAACGACTCAGCCTTTTACTAGAAGCGAAATAACGGACAGTATCATGCAGATTAACAATAAAGAACTGTGTGACAAATATGAATCCATAACAAAGGATTATGATAATTTTCCGGATAAGATAAATGCTGTAAGAAAATTAAATCCGGATTTATTTGAAGAAATTTTAATGATAGGAAAAAGTAAATCATTATTCGAATCCTTTCTCGATATTGAAAAATATTTATAGAAGAAATATTATATAAAGGCAGGGAAATTTAATACCTGCCTTTTTAGCACTTGTAAGCAAGTTTTGGAATATTCTAATACAAAATATATTATTGGAAGTGTTAGAATGAGCTTAAAGAGTGTAACAGGTGTTTACGAGTCAGCAGAAAGAATTTTTTTTGATGATTCCTCAAAATTTATTTTAATGAGCGATTGCCACAGGGGTGATGGGGGAATGTCTGATTCGTTTTCTAAAAACCAAAATATTTTTTTTGCAGCATTAACATATTACTATACGCATAATTATACTTATATTGAACTTGGAGACGGAGATGAATTGTGGGAAAATAAACATATGCAAGACATTATTAATGAGCACAGCGATATATTTTGGATTCTAAAAAAATTTCACAGGAGAAAAAAGTTTTACATGATTTACGGCAACCATGATATGGTTAAAAAAAATTTAAAATATGTAAGAAAAAATTTATTTCAACAATTCAGCGAACGTGAAGAAAAATTTATTCCGTTGTTTAAAAATATAACGATACATGAAGGATTAGTTTTGAAGCATAAAGATACAGGAATGGAGATTTTACTTATTCATGGACATCAAGTGGATTTTTTAAATAGCAGGATATGGAGGCTGGCGAGATTTCTTGTCAGGTATTTTTGGCGGCCTTTAGAGACATTTGGTGTTAATGATGTTACAAGAACAGCAAAAAATTACAAGAAGAAAAATTCAGTTGCAAAAAAACTTACTCAATGGACAATAAATATGAATAAAATACTTATTGCAGGACATACACACAAACCAATGTTTCCTAATGAAAAAGAGCCTCCATATTTTAATGATGGAAGCTGTGTTCATCCACGCTGCATAACAGGAATTGAAATATCCGAAGGAAAAATAATGCTTATTAAATGGAGCGTTAAAACTAACAATTTAAAACAGTTGTACATATGCCGCGATATACTTGCAGGACCGAGAAAATTAACTGATGTCCGGCAGACTGTATAACACAATTTCAAGCGCAATTTTTATTGTCCTCAGCGAGCTGATAAATGTATTGCTTTTTTAGTTTCGATAAGGTATTATGGTATATAAAATAAAATAGATTCTGAAATATGTATAAATTGAGTTGCTTTGACGTGCTTTGGAAAAAGAAAAGAGAAAAAATTAAAATATGAAATTTGAAAATTTAAATGTAATTGAACCAATCTTAAGAGCCTTAAAGGATGAAGGTTATGAATGCCCTTCTCCGATACAGGAACAAGCTATCCCGTCAGTGCTTGATGGCAGAGATTTGCTTGGATGTGCACAAACAGGCACAGGAAAAACGGCGGCATTTGCTGTACCAATCATACAAACTATATATGGTCAAAAAAACAAAGAATCCCGCAGACACATACAATCCTTAATATTAACTCCAACAAGAGAACTTGCAGTGCAAATAGAAGAAAGCTTTAGATCTTATGGACGATATACAAATTTGAAATATCTAGCTATATACGGCGGTGTTTCACAAAATCCTCAAACACAGTCTTTAAGAAGAGGTGTTGATGTATTAATAGCTACGCCTGGAAGACTTATGGATTTAATCAATCAAAGACAAGTAAATTTGCAAAATGTAAAAATGTTTGCTCTTGATGAAGCTGACCGTATGCTTGATATGGGATTTATCCATGATGTGAAAAAAATTATTTCATATATTCCGCAAGAAAGACAAACATTGTTTTTTTCTGCTACAATGCCGAAAGAAATATCAGAGCTTGTAAATACAATTTTAGTGAATCCTGTTAAAGTTGCAGTTACTCCAGTGTCATCTACTGTGGATATTATAGACCAATATGTTTATTTTGTGGATAAAAATAATAAGAAAAAATTACTTGTTGATTTGCTTAAAAATAAAGATATATCATCAGCATTGGTATTTACACGCACTAAACATGATGCAGATAAAGTAGTGAAGGATCTTTTGACGTATAAAGTAAAAGCCATGGCAATACATGGAGACAAGTCTCAAAGCGCAAGACAGCAAGCTTTGAATTATTTTAAAAATGGAGAAATAAGGGTTCTTGTAGCTACTGATATTGCGGCAAGAGGTATTGATATAAATGAATTATCTCATGTAATTAATTATAATTTACCTAATATGCCTGAAACTTATGTTCACAGAATCGGACGTACAGGAAGAGCAGGACTTGGGGGAACGGCAGTTTCCTTCTGCGAATATGAAGAAAAACCATTTTTAAGAGATATACAAAAATTAATTAAAAAATCAATTAAAGTAGTAGAGGAACATCCATATCCTATGTTGATTACGACTGTTGATCCAAAAGCGGAAAAGCCACAAAGAAAACAAAGAATTGAAAGATTTGAAACTGAATTTGTTAAGAGTAAGAAAAATACTTCTAAAAGTTCTTCTTACAGAGGAACTGCTAATAAACCAAGCTCTAAAAAAGCATATATTTAAATTTTTGTATTATAGAAAAAGTAAATCTGGTCATAATAAGTATGTCTTAAGTAAATAGTCAATCTCTTAAAAAATTGTTCCTTTATTGTAGGGACAATTTTTTATTTGAAAAACTTAACACATAGTATATAATAATTGTAAGAAAAAGGATTCACATATAACAACATAAGGAGAAAAACAATGTATTCAACACCGCTCTACAGGCCGCCAAGTGAAGCAAGGAGCCTTATTATACAAGTTACTGAGGGCTGTTCACACAACAAGTGCAGATTTTGCTACATGTACAAATGCAAACAGTTTAGAATAAAATCAAAAGAAGAAATTATCGAGCATATAAATTGGCTTAAGCAATATGATAAAAATCCTGAAAGAATTTTTCTGGCAGATGGAAATGTTTTGTGTTTAAAAACAGAAAAGATTCTTGATTTACTAAACTACATAAAAACTGAATTTCCAGCTGCCAAAAGAATAAGTTCTTATTCGGGGCCTTTAGATATTTTAAGAAAATCAGATGAAGAATTAAGAGCTATAAGAAAAGCAGGTATAGAGCTTTTGTACATGGGTGTTGAAAGTGGTTCTGATAATATATTAGCACTCATGCTAAAAGGAGTAAATCAGGCGCAAATGATAGAAGCAGGACAAAAAGCTATACGAGCAGGTTTTAAATTGTCGTGCATGATTATTTCAGGTCTTGGGGGAACTGAGTATATGCATGAGCATGCAGTTGAATCAGCAAAGGTAATTTCAGCAATTAATCCCCATTATTTTTCACTTTTAAGATTAGTGGTAGAAGAGGAATCGGAACTTGCAGACGATATTAAAGAGGGAAAGCTACATTTGCTCACCCCTCTTGAAGTGCTTGATGAAAATATTATTATGCTGGAAAATATGGAACTTAATAACTGCATATTCAGGGCAAACCATGTTTCAAACCATGTAAATCAAGCTGGTACCTTGAATCAGGATAAAGATATTCTTGTAGCTAAATTGAAAAAATTAAGAGACAGCGGCGATTTCATACCAATGGAATATGACACGTTATAAATGCACTTGAGTTTTTTTAATTAATCCGCTTTCGCAACTTTGCTTTTGCCAAAGTTTTCAGTCTGAGTTATCAGCATTCCTACCATCATCAGTGCACATCCCAAATAACCTCTTAATGGAAGTGTTTCTGAAAGCAGTAAGATTCCGCCTATTGCTGCAAATACAGCCTCCATGCTTAATGCTATTGCTGCATGGGATGGTTTAGCATGTTTTTGTCCGATAGCTTGCAGTGTGTAAGCAACTCCTGCCGACATAATACCACCATAGAGTATTGGGATTATAGCGTTTGATATTCCAGCAATATTAACATCTTCAATTATAAATGCAGTTATAAGACTGAAAATTGAGCAAGTGGCAAATTGAATGCTTGATAGTTTTATAGCATCAACATTTTTGACGAATTTATCAATCAGTTGTATATGAATTGCCCAGAAAAAAGCTCCTATTATTTCTAAAAAATCTCCAAATTCAATGGTAAGGCTTTCGTTTATGCTTAAGAAATAAAGACCAACAACTGCAGTTAAAGCTCCAATCCATGTTGTTATGTGGGTTTTTTGCTTCAGAAAAATTCCTAAAATAGGAACAAGAACTATGTACAAACTTGTAATGAATCCTGCTTTACCGGCAGTAGTGTAAATTAGACCTATCTGCTGAAGGGATGCTGCTATAAATAAGATACTTCCAGCGATAACACCCGATTTAATTGTAGTTTTTAAATTTGCTTTTTGTTCGCTTTCTTCATTTTCTATAATTTCATCTTTTTTCTCATTGTTCTTTTTGTTGAAAAAATAAATAACCGGAAGCAAAGACATACTGCCTAATGCAAATCTTACTCCGTTAAATGTAAATGCACCTACATGCTGCATTCCAACTCTTTGAGCAACAAATGCAAATCCCCATATTGCTGCAGTCAAAAGCAAAATAAATACTGATTTTACTTCTTTTGTTTTCATATAAATCCCCCACCATCAATTTCTAATTATTGTCTTAAATCAACATCATTACAGCAATATTGTAACATACAGTGTGCACAATTGTCACTATCATTTTGTTCGTTTTAATGTAGGGGACGCGTAGTCCCCTTTTTGCTACATACTTTTTATAGCGGTTGTAAGCTCATGAATTGATTCTGTCAATTGTGTGAGCTTTGATTCTATGCGAACAAGCAAATATGCTGTTACAGCTATAGGAAATCCAAAGTTTCCTACAAGATTAAGCAAATCTTCCATTTTCTCACCCCTTGCTTCGCATCAGATTTTTTATTTTTTTTATTGCAGTGTATTTTGTTCCAATGACAGTTCGGTATGATATATTTAAATTTTTTGATATTTCACCCAATGTCAGTCGTTTATAGTAATATAAATACAGTATTTCTTGTTGTTTTACTGATAGTTTTTCAATAGCTGATAAAAGTTCAGTTATTTCTTCTTTATAAACAATGAATTCAAGTAAGTTGAATTTGTCGCTTAATATTTTTTCGAATTCTAAGCTTTTGTCACTGAATTCTTTTGATATGCTTAATAAGGTTCTATCTTTTTTTGTTTTTCTGAAATAATTCTTATAATAATAAATAAGTTTTATTTTAGCGTAATACAGAAAATGAACACCGCGGCTTTTGTCAAAAGTTTTCAAAGATTCTAAAATTACAATATATCCTTCCTGAACTAAGTCATCTACTATTGGATCATTTATATCCCAATATTTGTATATATTTCTATAAATCAAGGGAACTAACTTGTTTAATAAAATTTCTTGATAATTCTTGTCCCCATTTAATGACTGCTGAATAATATAATTGATATCAGAGTCCATTTTTTTTCACACCTTTTGCATGAGTTTATACAATTATAATGAAAATCATTACAATTGTAAAAGAGGCAATTGTGAGTTAAAAAGCGGCGAAATGATAAAATTTCTTGGAACTTTATTTGTGTAAATTCCAACGTAAATTTAAATAAAAGGAAATGAAATAAATGAAAAATGATTTAAAATTCAATGTAGTTGAAGCCATGTTGCCTGTATATGTCAAAGAACAAGGAAACAGTACGGAAATTATAACTTCAGAGTGTTCATTTATTAGAAATGCAACAATTGAAACTTGTATTAAAAACATGGCTGATTATTATAATTTAAGCTTATATCATAACAGGTTGAATTATGGCGAAGAATTAGGTATAACTAACAAAGTTCCCATTGCAATTAATGAGAATTTGGTTTTTATTTATATTAATGTGAGAGAGCCTCTGTTTAAACACGATGCTGCATATGGAGTTATTGATGTAAATGCAATCGAGCAGGTATTTTTAAAGGCGGGTAATGCAGCTATACTCACAAAGTCAGGCAGAATTATCACAACGAGGCAGAGTATAAAATCCGTCAAAAAAAGCATGCTTAATGGAAGATTAGCAAAAGATATTTACAAAGAAAAACACAAAAAGTAAGCAGATGTCCCCAAAAGTTTTTCAATACTAAAGGATTTGCGATTATAAGCAAATCCTTTTGCCTCAGACAGTATTATTCATATTTGCTGATGAAATTCATATAATTTATTAATAGATTACGGATGTTATCCAATCAGGAGGGAATTATGGATGAAAAAAATGTTCAAAGCTTATTGCTTGAAAATAAAGAATTACTAAATGTAACAGGTGTGGAAGGCGTAGATAATTTTAATGATGCAACTGTAGTGCTTATTACAAACAAAGGTAGACTCACCATAAAGGGAGAAAAACTCACCATAAGCAAGTTAAATGTAGATGAAGGAAAGCTTATTGTAAAAGGTGTTATCAATTCTTTGTTGTATTCTGAATATGAAGGCCAAAAGGAAAAAATAAGTTTGGTAAAAAAACTTTTTAAGTAGGTTCATATGGATTTCTTACCTTACTCTCAAGAATATATGCTTGCAGTATCGATTATGGGAGGAATGCTTCTCGGATTTGTTTGGGACATATATCGCCTTGTAAGACATTATGTTAAAATGGGCACAATTGGCATTGCATTAGGGGATTTAATTTATTGGATTATAAGCATTTATTTTAGCATTCAACTGATACTCGACATAAGCTACGGTAATGTCAGGATGTTTATTTTAATGGGTTTTATGCTGGGTGCTTTTTTGTATTTCTATGGTTTAAGTAGCTATTTTTTAAAGGTATTCATCCGTATCATTGATTTAATATTAAAAGTTGTAAAAAAGATTATTTTTTTCTTAATTGAACCGATAAAATATATTATAGAATTATTAAAAGGTATATTGTATCCTTTGAAATTAAAATACGATAAATTGCGAAATAAAGCAAAAAAAAGGTACAAATTTTTTAAATTTAGGCTAAAAAAGGTTTCCAAAAATAGAAAATTGATATATAATAAAAATAAAAGCAAGAGACGGAAAAATGGCAAAAACAAAGGAAGAAAGGAGCAAAAACTAATTGGATGAAGAACAAAAAATCATAGAATTAAAGAAAAAAATAAATCATGATGACTTCAGAAGACAGGAAAAAGAAATTAAAGATCAAACAAGACAAAAAAAGTTTGCTGCTCCAATAAAGAAGAAAAGAAAATTAAACATTATTAATTTTATTTTCGTTATATTTGTTTTTTATTTTGCGTACACAGCTTTTAACCAATATCAAATGCTTAATGAATTAAATAATGAAATTGATGAAAAAATGTTAGTTAAGGCTGAAGTGGAAAAACAAGTCACGGAACTAAAGGATGATGTTGAAAAAATGAATGATGAGGATGCTCTTTTTGAACTAGTTGAGAAGATTGCCCGGGATCAATATAAAATGGTAAAGCCTAATGAAACTATCTACATAGACAAAAATAAAAACGATAATAAGTTAATACAAGGTATCGGTTTTGAAGAAGAATTGCAAAATGAATAAATTTTGATTTTAAAAGCATATTTTGACAGTATTTTACAATCAGTTTCTGCTACTATATTCTTATGAATTGAGAGGTGGGAAATATGATTGGAAAAACTAACGAAAAAAAGTATGATTTGAGTTTTTTAGAAAATATTTTTAATAATGAAATTAAACACGTCAAGGAAAATTGGTTTTTATTTTTGGTGTGTTTTTTCATTTCCAGGCAAAATATTATAGATGAAATATTTCCGTTTGCTATTGTAGTGTTATGCTCGTATTCCAACATAAAGGGAAGTTCTTTGTTAATGCTTGGGACAACCATCTTAGCAATTTTGTCTGTACGTTTTGATTTTGTTTATATTATAATGTTAATCGCAGTATATGCATATTTCTTTAATTTCAGGAATGAAGATAAAAAACCTATTATGCTAATTGCCTTCTATGCCGGCGCAGTATTGTTTGTTTCTAAAACAACAATTCTCGTGGCAGATGGATTTAACATAAATGGATTAGTGCTTAATTTTTTTGAAACTTTATTTGTTTTTAGTGCAATTGTTTTGATTAATGAAATTGTACGAAGTTTAAGCAATATTAAAAAAGTTGCTAAAAATAAAAATATTCACAGATTTAAAAGACATATGGCTAAAGATGAAATCAGTGAAAGTCTAGATTCAGAATTTGCTTCAGCAATTTCAGATGATAAACGGTTAAGTAGTGTTGTTGACTTCAATAAGGCAAAATTTATCAATATATTTTCCGAAAAAGCAAAAGCTAAAATTAAGGAACAGTTGCTTTGGCAAAACATTAATGTTAAGTTTTTTGAAGTTGTTTCTTCAAACAAGAATACAATTGTTTTAAGCGTTACAGTAAAAACAGAAAAGTCATCAGACGAAGCTGAATCTGCAATTGAATTAATTGCAAGAAATGTTTGCGGTGTGAAACTCAGGTGCACTGAAAGAGTTATTGCTTCGCCTAATTATTATGTGCTGAAATTTAAAAATATAAAAAGAATTAAAATAAGAACTTACAGTGCTACGGCTATAAAGGATGGGAGTGCAGTTTCAGGCGATAGTTTCGCTTACGCCGGAAGGGCGGACAGGTATTATACAGTTCTTTGCGATGGAATAGGTTCCGGTCAGGAAGCTTTCAATGAAAGCAATGGTGCTGTTGATCTTTTGTCGAAATTTTTATATACCGACTTTTCTGAAGAGCAGATTTTAAGAACGTTAAATTCTATTTTAATGCTTAAATTTGAAGATGAACATTTTGTAACGTTTGATTTGAGCATAATTGATTATGGAACTAAGGCAGTAAGATTCTACAAGGCTGGTGCTGCACCAACATATATCGTGAGCAGCAAAAATGTTGAAAAATTATCCGGTAAAAGTCTTCCGATGGGTATTCTTGATAATTTTGAGTACAGTTCGTTTAAAAAGGAAATTAAAATTGGTGATATCATTGTTATGGTGTCTGATGGTATTATTGACTCTATAAATATGGATTCAAAGAAATCCCTTGACAAATATTTGGAATTGATAGCACATAAGGATCCACAAACGATAGCAAATTCGGTATTAAGTTATGCACTCAGAGGTCAGAATACAATAATTGATGATATGACAGTGCTTGTTACTAAAATAGGATAATAATTTAATGCTTAAAGATGAGGTCTTTTAGGATGGTGAAAGCTTATGTTGCTGTCATCCTGAGCGTAGCGAAGGATCTCATCTTTTTTGCAAAATTTAAAATAATAAAAAAATAGTTTATATTTTCAAATTTTATGGTATAATCTATGCTATGCAAATAAACGAGGAACACTATGTATAATTTGGTTAAAAAAAATATATTGGATAAGAATTTAATAAAATATGGAGATAACGTATTAATCGGTTTATCAGGCGGTCCTGATTCTGTTTTCTTGTTTCACAACTTAAGAATATTAAAGGAAAGCTTAAGTTTTAATTTGTATGCTTCACATATAAACCATATGTACAGAGGGAAGGATGCACAGCATGATGAAGATTTTGTTCGTAGACTCTGTAGTGAATATGGCATAAAAATTTTTGTAAAGCGCAAAAATGCTACTGAGTATGCTCAGGAACTTAAGGTAACCGAAGAAGAAGCAGGAAGAATTTTAAGATATAATTTTTTTAGGGAAAATTTAAAGGAAGTTGGCGGAGGCAAAATTGCAATCGCCCACAATTTAAACGATCAGGCTGAAACAGTTCTGCAAAGAATTATAAGAGGCAGCGGCATTGACGGTCTAAGTGCTATGTCATTTGTTAAGGAAGATATAATTAGACCGATGCTCAGTGTTTCGAGAACAGAAATAGAGAAATACCTCAAAGATAACAATTATGAATCTTGCCTTGATATAACAAACACTCAGGCTATTTACGGCAGAAATAAAATAAGACTGAATTTAATACCATATCTGGAGAAGAATTTTAATCCTAATATCCAAAACTCATTGTACAGAATGTCCGAAACAATGGAAAGAGACAAAAAAATCATAGAAAAATACGTTGAATTAAAATTTAATGAAGTGCTGCTAGAAAGAGATCAAAATAAAGTCGTATTGGATTTGAATAAATTAAAGCAAATGGATGACGGCGAAACAGGCAGGATTATTAGGCGTTCCATTGAACAATTAAAAGGAAATACAGTCAATATTGAAATGAAACATATTAATTATGCAATTGATTTTATTAAAACGGGCAAGACGGGCAAAAAAATTAATTTGTCCGAGGGTTTTACAATTGACATAAGCTATGATAATTTTATAGTCAATAAAATTGTTGAAAGTATTCCAAAGTTTAAATATAACATTGTGTTGGGAACAGCTGTAAATATTACAGAAGTCGGTAAAATTTTGACTTGTAAAGTTATGGACATTTCTGAAGTTGATATAACGGATACAAACAGCATTAACTTGGATTATGATTTAATAAAAGGAAATCTTATTGTTAGAAATAGAATAGCAGGGGATTTTATGATTCCGTGTGGGAACACAGGAAGTAAAAAAATTAAGGATATTTTCATAGATATGAAAGTACCGGCAGAAGAAAGAGACAGTAAACTTATAATTGCGGATGATGATAACATATTATGGCTTGAGGGCTTCAGAATCCACAACAGTTACAAAGTGTCATCTTCAACGATAAAAATATTAAACTTTACTTTAAGGAGGAGCACTAATGAATAGTGATATTAAAAGTGTACTAATTGCGGAGGATGTATTGCAAGCCAAGATTGCCGAGCTTGGTGCTAAAATTACGGAGGAATATAGGGGAAAGGATTTGCTTTTAGTTTGCGTATTAAAAGGTGCGGTAATTTTTGTAAGTGATTTGATGAGACATATAGATTTACCTTTAGATATTGATTTTATGGCAATTTCCAGTTATGGCTCCAACACGCAATCTTCCGGAGTTGTAA
The DNA here is from genome assembly GCF_033447055.1 of Sedimentibacter sp. Lineage (GTDB taxonomy): Bacteria > Bacillota > Clostridia > Tissierellales > Sedimentibacteraceae > Sedimentibacter. The sequence continues at coordinate 11,965 of NZ_JAWQJF010000009.1, read as the reverse complement.
GAATACTTAAAGATTTAAATGCATCAATTGAAGGAAGGCATGTGCTTATAGTTGAAGACATAATTGATTCAGGGTTGACATTGTCATACTTGGCTGAGAACTTGAAGTCAAGAGGTCCTAAATCTGTAGAAATTTGTACAATACTCGACAAGCCGGACAGAAGAACAGCTCAATTGGATATTAAATACACAGGCTTTCAGGTTCCAGATGAATTTGTTGTTGGATATGGACTTGATTATGCTGAGAAATACAGGAATCTGCCTTACATAGCAATTTTGAAGGAAGAAATATATTCTAACTAAAAATAATGAACACAAAATAATTGTAATACACTGCATTTTATGATACAATTTTACTATTAAGTGTAGTCTTTAGACAAAGAGGAGGCTTTAATTGAAAGGATTTATGAAAAGCATTGCTATGTATATTCTTATATTTGTTGTAATAATATTGTTGGTGCAAAGTATGGTCGAGCCAGCAGAAGATGTGCAAAATATAAGTTATAGCGAGCTTATAATTCAGATACAAAATGACAATATAAAATCACTGTCCTTTACAGAAAGCGAAGTTAACGGTATTTACAAGGATGACACAGAATTTACTTCTTATGTGCCAACTGTATTTTTGTTTTCTTCAAGCTTTTATGATAAATATCTATCTGAAAAGGTTGAAACCGGTGAAATAGTTTTAAATGGTGAACCAATACCAGCTACTCCATTGTGGGTTCAGGCGTTACCTACAATAGGAATGCTTATTCTTTTAGGTGTGCTGTGGTATGTTTTTATGAAACAATCACAGGGTGGGGGTACAGGCAAGGCCATGTCCTTTGGAAAGAGCAGAGCTAAAATGGTCAAGGATGATGATCCAAGCAAAAAAATTAGTTTTGCTGATGTGGCTGGTCTTGATGAGGAAAAAGAAGAACTTAGCGAAATAGTTGATTTTCTTAAAAATCCTGGTAAATTTGTAAGACTTGGAGCTCGTATACCAAAAGGTGTTCTTTTGGTGGGACCTCCTGGAACAGGAAAAACATACTTGTCAAAATCAGTGTCAGGAGAAGCTGGAGTACCTTTTTTCAGCATAAGCGGTTCTGACTTTGTTGAAATGTTTGTAGGTGTGGGAGCATCAAGAGTAAGGGATTTATTTGATCAGGCAAAGAAAAATTCCCCATGCATAGTATTTATAGATGAAATAGATGCAGTTGGAAGAAGAAGAGGCGCCGGAATGGGCGGCGGCAACGATGAAAGAGAACAGACATTAAATCAGTTATTGGTTGAAATGGATGGTTTCGCAGGTAATGAAGGAATAATCATCATAGCTGCAACAAACAGACCTGACATTCTTGACCCTGCTTTAATGAGACCGGGTAGATTTGACAGACAAGTTCGTGTTGGACTTCCTGATGTAAAAGCAAGAGAAGAAATATTAAAAATTCATGTTAGAAAAAAACCATTAGCAGATGATATAAACTTAGAGATTGTTGCAAAGCGTACCCCTGGGTTTACACCGGCAGATCTTGAAAATGCAATGAATGAAGCAGCTTTATTGACTGCAAGGCACAATAAAACATTGATAACAATGGATATTATTGAAGAAGCTATAACTAAAGTAATAGCAGGCCCTGAAAAGAGAAGCAAGGTAATAAGCGAAAATGAGAAAAAGCTCACAGCTTATCACGAAGCGGGTCATGCAGTTGTAGCAAGACTTTCATCAAATAAAGATCCAGTTCATATGATTACAATAATTCCTAGAGGAGGAGCCGGCGGGTTCACAATGTATTTGCCCGAAGAAGACAGATCTTACTCTTCTAAAACTGAAATGGAAGAAAATATTGTAAGGTTGCTTGGTGGAAGGGTAGCTGAGAAATTAGCATTAGATGATATATCAACCGGAGCATCGAATGATATTGAGAGAGCTACAAAAATTGCGAGAGCAATGGTAACAACTTTTGGTATGAGTGATGAACTTGGACCGGTGGCTTACGGTACTAATGATGATGAAGTATTTTTAGGAAGAGATTTCAACAAAATTAGAAATTACAGTGAAGAAATTGCCGCAAAGATTGATAATGAGATGCGTAGAATAATTGATGACGCATATAATAAAACTGAAACTTTGTTAAGTGAAAATATGGAAAAACTAGATAGAGTTGCTCAGGCATTGCTTGAAAAAGAAACAATTTCAGGTAAAGAATTCGAATTGTTGTTCGAAGGAGTTTAATAACGAAGTTAAGAATTAAAAGATAAAATTAAGATGAGATTCTTTGCTGGTGCTTAGGATGACATTAGTGCATTCATGTCATTCTGAAGCCGCAGTTTAAAGAATCTCATTTTTGTTGTTTGCGTTTAAGAAACATTATTTTAATTGTAACAATTATAATACTCTGATTAAAATTAAAGTAATCGAATTTTGCAAGATATAAATAGACGCATTCATTTTAGTTAAACTATTGCAAATTGAAAGAATTTAGATTAATATTAAATGTATGATTTGATTAAGTGAAACATATGGAGGTAAGCATGTTTTGTGAAGAAGAACTTTCTAAGATAAAGAAGACAAGAGAAAATTGGGAAGAAAAGTTATTAAATAAAACTCTGGAAAAAACACCTGAAAGCAAAATAGAATTTAAATCTGTTTCAGGAGCTGTAGTTGAAAGATTATACACTCCGGAAGATGTGGCAGATATTGATTATGAAACTGAAATTGGTTATCCCGGACAATATCCTTTTACAAGAGGATGCCAGCCTACCATGTACAGAGGGAAAAACTGGACAATGAGAATGTATGCAGGTTTTGCAACTGCAGAAGAATCAAATGAAAGATATAAATATCTTGTAAACCAAGGTTCTACGGGTTTATCAGTAGCATTTGATTTGCCCACACAAATAGGATATGATTCTGACAATCCTATTTCTCAGGGAGAAGTAGGTAAAGTTGGTGTTGCCATCGACTCATTAAAGGATATGGAAATATTATTTGGTGGTATACCTTTGGACAAAGTAAGTACATCAATGACAATTAATGCTCCTGCAGCGGTTCTTTTGGCTATGTATATAGCTGTTGCTGAAAAACAGGGAGTATCTGCAGATAAATTGCGAGGTACTATCCAAAATGACATATTGAAAGAATATATAGCAAGAGGAACATACATATATCCAACAGAACCATCAATGAGGCTTATTACTGATATATTTGCATATTGCTCAAAAGAAGTTCCAAAATGGAACACCATAAGCATTTCAGGATATCACATAAGAGAGGCAGGGTCTACTGCAGCTCAGGAAGTTGGATTTACTCTTGCTGATGGCATTGCATATGTAGAAGCTGCCATAAGTGCAGGGCTTGATGTTGATACATTTGCACCAAGACTTTCTTTCTTCTTCAATGCACACAATGATTTGTTTGAAGAAGTTGCAAAATTCAGAGCAGCAAGAAGGCTTTGGGCAAAAATTATGAAGGAAAGATTTAATGCAAAAAATGAAAAATCAATGATGTTGAAATTTCATACTCAAACTGCAGGATGCACTTTGACGGCACAACAACCTGACAACAACATTATCAGGGTTGCTATGCAGGCATTGTCTGCAGTATTAGGGGGAACTCAATCATTGCACACAAATTCCAGAGATGAAGCGTTGGCTCTTCCTACCCAAGATTCAGTTACAATTGCTCTAAGAACACAGCAAATTATTGCCAATGAAACTGGTGTTACTAACACGATTGATCCATTAGCAGGTTCGTATTTTGTTGAAGCTAAAACAAAAGAAATTGAAGATAAAGCTATGGAATATATAACGAAAATAGATGAGCTTGGTGGAGCTGCAAGAGCAATAGACCTAGGCTACATTCAAAAGGAAATTTCAGATTCAGCATACAAATATCAGATGGAAATTGAATCTCTTGATAGAATAGTTGTTGGAGTCAACAAGTATCAAGTTAAGGAAGAATCTCCGAAAGGACTTTTGAAAGTTGACCCTATTGTCGGTGAAATGCAAAAGAAAAAAATTCAAGATGTAAAAGCATCAAGAAATAATGAGGCTGTAGAAGAAAAACTTGAAGCATTGAAAGAAGCTTGTGAAGGTACTGAGAATGTAATGCCGCATATATTAGCAGCAGTAAAGGAATATGCTACGCTGGGAGAAATATGTGATATTATGAGGGAAGTGTTCGGAGAATATGAGCAAGCAGTACTGCTTTAATCAGGAGGAGAAAATGAGTAGGACAATTAGAGTTTTAGTAGCTAAACCAGGTCTTGATGGCCATGACAGAGGAGCAAAACTAATAGCAAGAGCACTTAGAGATGCAGGTATGGAAGTTATATATACAGGATTAAGACAGACTCCTGAGCAAATAGTTGCAGCAGCTATTCAAGAGGATGTAGATGTCATAGGTATGAGTTTGTTGTCAGGAGCACATAATTACTTGTTTCCAAGGGTTGTTGAACTTTTAAAAGAACAAGGTGTTGATGACATACTTATTATTGGTGGAGGGGTTATTCCTGATGATGATATTCCGGCTTTAAAACAATCGGGAATTGCAGAAATATTTACACCGGGAACTACAACAACTCAAATGATTGATTACATAAATAAAAATGTAAAAGAATAACGGATACAATAGGAGAACAAAATGGAATTAGTTCAGCGAATGCTTGCCGGTGACAAAAGAGCATGTGCCAAGCTTATAACCGCAGTAGAAAACAATTCTGAAGAAGCTGAAAAAATACTAAGGGAAATACATCGATATACAGGAAATGCCCATGTAATAGGAATAACCGGACCACCGGGAGCAGGGAAAAGCACTTTGACCGACAAAATTGTAAAATTTCTCATTAATGAAGGAAAAAAAGTTGGAATAATTGCTGTTGATCCGACCAGTCCATATTCAGGGGGTTCCATACTTGGTGACAGAATACGAATGCAGGATTTAGCTCTAAATCCAAATGTCTTCATAAGAAGCATGGGTACTAGAGGCTATTTGGGAGGACTTTCTAAATTTACAAAGAATGCTCTTAAAATACTTGATGCAGCAGGATATGATTATATAATTATTGAAACTGTGGGAGTTGGACAATCGGAAGTAGATATTATTAAAACTGCTGATACTATTTTAATGGTAATGGTACCGGGCTTGGGTGATGATATTCAGTCTATAAAGGCTGGCATTATGGAAATCGGGGATATTTTTGTAATAAACAAAAGCGATTTGTTTGGAGCGGACCGAACAGCAACAGAAGTGAATATGATGCTGGATTTAAATATGGCTGTGGAAAGAAGACCTCCGGTTTTAAAAGTAGTTGCTGTTAAAAATGAAGGAATCGATAATTTGGTTTTAGAAATAAAAAATCATATAGATTATCTAAAGACAAGTGGCAAATTTGAAGAAAGACGAAAAAATAATTTAAAAATTGAAGTAGTTGAACTCATTGAAGCTGAGCTCAGAAAAATTGTTATATCACACACTGACAAAGAAAATAAACTGGATAGCAAAGTAAATGAAATAATAAATAAAGAAAAAAATATCTACGAAGTAAGAGATGAATTTTTAAATGCAATCAAAAATTAAAGAAAAAGCTGGGACCGTCCCCAAAGCAGCTGTTTCGTTTGAAAAAGGAGAGTAAAATGGTTAATAAAATAGATCATATTGGAATTGCAGTAAAAAATCTAGATGATGCCGTAAATTTTTATGAAAATATTCTTGGAGTAAAATCTGCTGGAACTGAAATAGTTCAAGAGCAAAAAGTAAAGGTTGCATTTTTGCCGATTGGAGATTCAGAAGTTGAATTGTTGGAATCTACTGAAGAAGATGGTGCAATCGCAAAATTCATTGCTAAGAATGGCGAAGGTGTTCAGCATATAGCGTACAGGGTTGATGATATTGAAGCAGCAATTGCAGAAATGAAAGAAAAAGGTATAAGAATGATTGATGAAAAACCTCGTTATGGTGCTGGTGGAGCAAAAATAGCTTTTTGCCATCCAAAAAGTACGTTTGGAGTTCTTATAGAACTAACACAAAGAGAGCAATAATAATTAATATAATGAAGCGCTTAGGTATTTCTAAGCGCTTCATTGGTGATAAAGTATAAATTAAGACGCTGTCATTCTGAGACTAGACGTAAGAATCTCTTTATTATTCATTGTTCGTTGATATTTATACTAAAGAAGGTTGTATATTCCCAATGTTTTCAAGTGGTCCAATTTTTTAGACATGATGTCGTTGAAATTAAGACCTAAAGCCTCGCACATCGACACTAGATAAAATAAAAGTTCGCCCATTTCTTCTTCGATTTTATCCTGACATTTAGGACACAATTCACCCTCTATATGATTATCTAAGTCTAGTTGATTTTCCTCCAGCGTTTTATTTTGTGAATATAGTTGTTTTGTAGCATGTATTTCAATACAACCGCAATGTGTTGCAGATTTTAATACAGCTCTGTTAAGCATAGATGTTTGTTCATCAAGTTTTGTTACAATATCTAATATGCTTTTGTTCAATAACTGCAAATTAGCTGTTAAATTTTGAAATTCATTACAATCACAAGACATATTTTCAACCCCTTTCTTAAAACAGAAATTTACCAAATTTTTTGCTTGTTTTACAAAAAACCTATCCTAGCGTTTCGTCCGGCTAGTTACTATACTAAAATTATACTTAAAGACAAGCTGAGTTGTCAAATACTTTATTCTCACATTTTGTAAACAAACTATTGCCTATTTAGCATAAATTTTAAACGATAGAATAAAATATAAGGAAGTATATATTTAGGGGGATGTTTATGAAAAGGATTATAACCATAGTTGCGATTGTTGTATTTATAGCTGCTCTTTTGTTTTTTTTCAGATACCTAAGAGGGAAGGATGCGCAAAACGTGAGTTTTGAGAGTATTGAACCTGAGAATATACCAGAACAGATAAGTGAAGTTTTACCGAATTACAGAATGAAAGAAAAAGCTCTTGTGTGCAGAGTTAATGATGATGTCTATGTTGTGGTAACAAGAGGAGAGAAAAATACTGCAGGATATGAAGTGGAAATTGACAAACTGACTCTAAGCAATGTTGATGGTGAAAATGTATTGACTGTATATGCTGAGTACACTGATCCTAAACCAGGGGACGTAACAGCACAAATTTTAACATATCCATTTAAAGTTGTAAAAACAGAAATGAAAGAATTGCCACAGAAAGTTGTTTTGGAAAAAGAATATACACACTAATCAATTGTTAATTAAGAGTGTATAATTAATAATTTATTATTCAATTAAAACATGAGATTCTTTAGCCTGTACCATAAGAATCTCATTTTTTTATATAATTATTATATAAAAAACGAGGATTGCAAAGGACGGGACGTCCTTGCCGTTAAGGGGGGGGCTCAGTTAAAACGCGTATGCGTTTTAACGCCGAAGGGGGACATAGGTCCCCATAGCGGAGTTGCGGAGCAACTTTTTTGTATGAAATATTTATTTAAAATGTTAATTATTTTTGTTAAAACCAAAAATAAACATTTCATTTTGTATGAAAATAAAGTAAAATAGAATAGTAATAGTTGTAATTTTGTCAAAATGTGTTATATAATAGTATGTGCAAGAGGTGGTACGGTGATAGAATTCAATAATGTTTCAAAAATATATAAAAAAGAATTTACAGCAGTTAAGAATATTAACTTTAAAATAGATAATGGTGAATTTATATTTATAGTTGGCAAGAGTGGTGCTGGCAAGAGTACTTTGATAAAATTATTATTAAGAGAGATAAATCCAAGTGAAGGTATTATTTTATACAATGGTCAGGATATAACAAAAATAAGAAAAAGAAATGTTGCTGAATACAGACGCAAAATTGGTTTTATTTTTCAGGATTATAGACTCCTTCCGAAAATGACGGTTTATGAAAATATAGCATTTGCAATGGAGATGATATGCTGTACTTCAAAAAACATCAGAAGAGAAGTGCCACTGGTACTTAGTATGGTAGGTTTAAGCGACAAAGCGAAACATTATCCGGACGAGTTGTCCGGGGGTGAACAGCAAAGAGTTGCAATAGCACGAGCTGTTATAAATAAACCTGAAACAATAATTGCGGACGAGCCTACGGGTAATTTGGATCCTGATACATCGAAAGAGGTTATGAAAATCCTCACTGAAGTTAATAAAAGAGGGACAACAGTTATAATGGCAACTCATGACAGGGAAATAGTAAATCTCTATCAAAAAAGAGTTATTGAACTTAAATCAGGTGCCATTATCAGAGATATTAAAGCAGGGGGATACATAAATGAACCCAAAAAAATTTAATTATATATTTAGACAAGCTTTTAAAAGCATGTGGAGAAATCGAATGATGGGACTTGCATCAGTAGGCTCTGTAACAGCGGTTTTAATAATACTTGGTTTTGTACTTGTCATAGTATTGAATGTAAATAATGTAGCGCTGGTAACTAAAGAATCATTTGATGAAATTGCAGTCTTCATTAAGGATGATGTTGATGAAAATCAAATAGATGAAATGGGCAAGTCGTTTGGGGAAATTGATGGTGTTTTAGGTGTAGCATTTCAAACAAAAGACTATGCTCTTGACAAATTAAAAGAAGACTGGGGAGAGGATGCATTCCTCTTGGAAGGATTAAGATTTAATCCGCTACCAAACACATATATTGTACAGCTTGAGGATGTAAGCATGTCTGAAGCTGTTATTGAGAAGTTGGAAACATTTGAAGGTGTAGAAAATGTCAAGTATTATAAGGATGCTGTAAACAGTTTAATAAAAATTGCGGATTTTGTTAAAAAACTTGGAGCAGGTTTAATAATTGTACTTTTGCTTATAAGCGTATTTATTATTTCTAACACTATTAAAATTACTGTATTGAACAGACATAGTGAAATAGAGCTCATGCAGTATATTGGTGCAACAAATGGATATGTAAGAGGACCATTTATGGTTGAGGGCGTTATGCTTGGGCTTATTGGATCTGTTATAGCCATTTTAATAATTGCAATTGGTTACAATTATATTATTAATTATATTGCAGGCCGTTATGTAGCATTACTGTCAGGTATATCCGGATACTTGATTGGTGTGGAAATGGTGCTTAGTGATCTTGTAATAATATTTTTAACTATAGGAATAGGCATTGGGTTATTAGGAAGTTTGGTTTCATTGAAAAAATTCTTGAGTGTATAGGGGTGTGTTATGTTTAGAAAAAGTATTGCTTTTATTCTGCTAATGATAACTGCTTTAAGTGTCTTCCCTTCAGCTGCAGGCGGAAGTATTGCAGATTTGCAGTATAAACAACAACAAATTGAAAAACAAATCAGTGAATTTCGCAAACAAGCAGATGCTCTTAAAGGTCAAAAGAAAACCGTGCAACAAGAACTTGATATTTTGGACGGTGAAATTAGAGCTTTAAATTTAGAAGCCGACAGTTATGAACTCGAGAAGCAAGAAATTGCTATGAAAATTGCAGAATCGGAACAGAAGATAGATGAACTTAATACAGAAATTGAAAATAACAATGAAATATTGGAAGAAAGATTAAGAGTAATGTATGAAAATGGTTCTTCAGGATACATGGAAGTAGTATTGAATTCTGAAAATATTGTGGATGCATTGACAAGAATGGACATGATTCAGTTAATAGTTAAAAGTGATGTTGATTTATTGAAAAGCATAACAGAGCAAAAAGCAGAAATTGAAGAACTTAAATTAAGTCAGGAAACTGAAAGACTGGAATTAACTGCAGTAATAAATAATTTGGCCGCTAAACAAAATGAAGTAACTGTTGCTTCTCGTTCAAAAGAATCGTATATGTCAAGTATACAAAGTGACATAAACGAAATTCAAAGACAGCAAGCTGAGATGGATGCTCAGTCAGCTAAAATTGAAAAAGCAATACTGGAAGCGCAGCGTGCTGTCGAATATGCAGGCGGAGAAATGGCGTGGCCGGTTCCGGGAAATTACAGAATTACATCTCCTTTTGGAGGCAGATATGATCCAATATCAGGTGTTTGGTCACAGCATGGGGGCGTTGATATAGCTGCTCCATACGGCAGTTCGATTGTATCTACAAATGATGGAGTGGTGATTTTTGCAGGATGGCATTATTCTTATGGAAATTACATAATTGTTGATCACGGTGGTGGAATTGCAACTCTTTACGCTCACAGTTCAAGACTTTTGGCCAGCAAAGGACAAGCAGTTTCAAGAGGTGAAACAATAGCATTAATAGGTTCAACTGGTTATTCTACCGGGAACCACTTACATTTTGAAGTCAGAGTTAACGGCGTAAGAGTACAGCCGATGGACTACTTAAAATAAACCAACCAACCGGGGACGGACCTTTTTGAGACTAGCAGTCTCAAAAAGGTCCGTTCCCGGTTGGGTTTTTGGTTTATATAAGCACCTTCTTTTTTTTTATGTCCATCAGTTCATCTAATTGTTCTGCGTTCATTGTTTCGTTTTTAATTAAATATTCAGCTATTTTTTCTACGACTGTTTCATTTTCTTTAATGATGTTCAAGGCTTTGTCATAAGCTTCCTTTACCATTTCGGCAGCTTCATCTTTTATGCTTTCAAGATAGTATTTAAAGAATCGTTCATCTATACATGTATTTTGTGTGTTTTTACCCATGCCGTAGCTGCAGATTATTTCATATACTATGTTGGTGGATTCTTTAATATCGTTTGAAGCACCTGTGGAAACTTCTCCTATAAATATTTCTTCAGAGGCTCTGCCTGCCAAAAGCACTATAACTTTATCGCAAAGTTCCTTTTTTGTATATAAGTATTTATCTTCTGTTGGAAATTTCAACACGTATCCTAAAGCTTTATCTCTTGGAATTATGGATATTTTTTGCACTTTATCTATGTTAAGTATCTTAGCTGCAACGGCATGACCTGATTCGTGGTAAGCAACAATTCTTTTTTCTTTTTCTGAAACTGTTGAGTGCTTTATTTCAAGTCCTGCAGCAACTTTTTCTATAGCAAATTCGAAATTTTCATTGTTTATTTTCTTGGCTTTGTCTTTTATGGCCTTTAAGGCTGCTTCGTTCGCAATATTTGCAAGCTGGGCTCCTGAAAATCCATGTGTTTTTGTAGCTATGTCCTTTAGAAGTACTTTTTTATCCAATGGTTTATTTTTAGTATGAACTTCTAATATTTTTAAGCGTGAATAAAAGTTGGGGTTTCCAACATATATTTTTCTGTCAAAACGTCCCGGTCTGAGCAATGCTTCATCTAACAAATCCATTCTGTTAGTTGCAGCAACTACAATTACGTTGCTGACATTGTTGAAACCATCTAATTCAATTAAAAGCTGATTTAAAGTTTGATCCTTTTCATTGTTGCTTTCAGAATTTCTTTTTGCTCCAAGCGCATCTATTTCATCTATGAAAATTATGCTGGGGGCCTCTTTTCGTGCCCTTTCAAAAATCATTCTCACTCTTTTTGCACCAACACCCACATATTTTTCAACAAATTCTGATCCGCTCGAATATATAAATGTAGCCCTGGCTTCACCGGCTATTGCTTTTGCAATAAGAGTTTTTCCTGTTCCGGGCGGGCCATAAAGAAGTATTCCCCTTGGAACTCTTGCATCCATCAATCTATATTTATCCTCATTGTTTAAAAAATCAATTACATCCAACAAATCTTCTTTAATTTCATCTAATCCTGCCACATCGTCAAAACCGGTTTGTATTTTTGGTTCTTCGGTTTTTTTCTTCTCAAAATAGGATGTTGAAGATACGGTTTCTTCTGATTTTTCTAAAAATCTTTCCGAACTGCTGTCATTTTTCTTGTTTGATTTTGACATTGATTTTATCATAAACCCTGCATATAACATAATTGGTATCAAAAAAATTGAAGCAATAGAATATCTGTTTGATAATATTACAATAATAATATATATAATAAAGGGAATTGCTAAATAAAAAAATTTATTTTTCATTTTACCTCCTCGAGCTTTTATT
>NZ_JAWQJF010000008.1:0-13128 GCF_033447055.1 Sedimentibacter sp. | reverse complement strand
TTTTTCCTTCGGCATCTATAACAAACCATGCCCTTTCAACTTCATTAGGTTTAGCCAAGAAGCATTTCATCTTGTTTCCTCCTGTATTTCTACTATTAAATTATTTGTATATTCAAAAAACCTAACTCCGGGGCATTGGACCGGTTTTTCTCTTCAACTCATACTCTAGACATTTTATATTACTTAGTTTTAAAAGTCAAGCACTTTTTTATAATTAACGCTCACTAAAAACAATCCTTCAGGACCGGATGTATGTCCAAGCACAGTTCGATTATAATTTTTAAATGCTTGTTCAATGCACGAACTGTCTAGCTTACCCTTACCTATATCAATTAATGTTCCTGCAATAATTCTTACCATGTTGTATAAGAAACCGCTTCCGGTCACATATAGTTTTATCATCTGCTTATCTTTTACAAGCTTTACATCATATACAGTTCTTATTGTTGTCTTTACATGCGATCCTGCAGCCATAAAACCTTTGAAATCATGCGTTCCAACAATAAGATTAAATGCTTCTCCCATTTTATCAACATCCAATCTTGACGGTACAAAGCATGAATATTTCGAGTAAAACGGGTTTCCAACCCTGTCATTATATATTTGATACATATAAGTTTTGTCATGGGCATCAAATCTCGAATTAAATTCTAAAGGTACATCTACAGAATCAATTATCCTTATATCATGCGGCAAATTTGCATTTAAAGCTATTTTGATTTTATCTTCATCAATTCTTGTGTCAGCTGTAAAATTAGCCACTTGTCCTAAAGCGTGAACTCCACCGTCAGTCCTTCCGGAACCTATTAAATTGATTTTTTGCTTCATTACCTTGTACGCTGCCTGCTCTATGGTCTCTTGTATTGTAGTGCCATTTAATTGGCTTTGCCACCCATTATAATTAGTGCCATCGTAGGCAATAATAAGTTTAATATTTCTTACCATATTTTAAATATAATTATCGCTGCAAAATAAACAACAAAAAAGATTGATGCAAGATAATCACCCTTTGATATTTTAAGCTGTCTCATCCTAGTTCTGTTTTCTCCGCCTCTGTAGCACCTAGCTTCCATAGCCATGGCTAATTCATCTGCACGTCTGAATGCACTAATAAATAACGGCACTAAAAGGGGAACTAAATTTTTTGCTCTACTCATTATATTTCCGCTTTCAAAATCAGCACCTCTTGATTTTTGAGCTTTCATGATTTTTTCAGTTTCCTCCATTAATGTAGGGATGAAACGAAGAGCAATTGTCATCATCATGGCAAGCTCATGAGCCGGCAATCCAAATCTTTTGAATGGTTTTAAAAGGCTTTCTATACCGTCCGTTAAAATTATGGGAGATGTTGTTAAAGTTAATAATGATGTACCCATAATTAATAATGTAAGTCTAATAGCCATAAATCCTGCTTGCTGTAACCCTTCTTCTGTTACTTTTATAAAACCGGCCTGAAAAATAATTTTTCCTGGTGTCATTAATAGATTTATCACAAAAGTGATAATAATTATCATTAATATTGGTTTTAAGCCTTTTATTACAAACTTAATCGGCACTTTTGATATTTTGATTGCTATTGCCAAAAAAACAATAACCATCAAATATGTAGAAAAACTTTCTACCAAAAATAATGATATTATATAAATAAATGTTATAATAATCTTAACTCTTGGATCGAGATCATGTACAGGTGATTCGACAGGATAATGCTGCCCTATGGTTAAATTCTTAAACATTATCTTCTCCTCACTTCTTTTAAAATTTCATCTTTTGCCTCTTCAACTGTAAGTATATCCGGCTTAATATTGAAACCGCATTTTCTAAGTTCATTTACTATTTGAGCAACTTGTGGAATTCCAAGTCCTATCTTTTCAAGTTCTTCTGCTTGGGAATATATTTGCTTTGGAGTACCTTCCATGTGTATTTTTCCCTTATATAATACGATCACTCTGTTTACTAATTTAGCTATATCTTCCATACTGTGCGAAACAAGTACAACTGTTACATTAGATTTTTTATGCAGTGTTTGAATTTGTGAAAATATCTCATTTCTTCCTGCCGGATCAAGTCCTGCAGTAGGTTCATCCAAAATAAGATAATGAGGTTTCATCGCTAATACACCTGCTATTGCAACTCTTCGCTTTTGCCCACCTGATAAATCAAAAGGAGATACATCTTTTATTTCATCATAGTTAAATCCAACTAATTCCAATGCTTCCTTAACTCTTATATCTATTTCTTCTTTTGAAATGTTTAAATTCACAGGTCCAAAAGCAACATCCTTTGCCACCGTTTCTTCAAACAGCTGATATTCCGGATATTGAAATACTAAACCAACAAGCTGACGTATTTTGCTTAATTTTTTCTTGTCTTCTCCAACAATTGTTCCATCAACAATAATTTGTCCCTCTGTAGGAGATTCCAAACCGTTAAAAAGCTGTATTAAAGTTGATTTTCCGGAGCCTGTGTGTCCAATAATTCCTAAAAAATCTCCTTCTCTTATTTCTAAATTCAAATTATCCAAAGCTACAGTTCTAAAAGGAGTTCCTTCACTGTATACATATTTTATATTTTCTGCTTTTATTGACATAACAAATCCACCAAATCCTTTACATTTATTATATCAGGCGGTATATTGAGACCTTCCTTTGCAAGTTCCTGTGCAAGTTCAGTTACTTGAGGAACATCGAGGCCAAACTTTTTAATTACTTCTATATTTCTAAAAACGTCTCTTGGAGTACCATCTAATTTGATATTTCCTTTATCCATTATTACAACTCTTTCAGCCTGGACTGCCTCATCCATATAATGAGTGATAAGCAATATGGTTTTGCCTTGATCATTGAGTTTTTTCAATGTTTCCATTACTTCTCTTCTGCCTGAAGGATCAAGCATTGCCGTAGGTTCATCCAATATGATGCAGTCGGAATTAAGTGCAAGTATACCAGCTATTGCAATCCTTTGCTTCTGACCCCCTGATAAAAGATGCGGAGGTCTTTTTCTGTATTCGTACATCCCAACAGCATTTAAAGCATCATCAACTCTTTTTCTTATTTCAGAAGATTCAACCCCTTGATTTTCAGGACCAAATGCAATATCTTCCTCAACAATCGTAGCAACAAGCTGATTGTCTGGATTTTGGAAAACCATTCCTGCACTTTGTCTTATATCCCACAATTTAGAATCATCAGCTGTATCCATGCCTTTAACATAAACTTTGCCTTCAGTTGGAAGCAATATTGAATTAATAAGTTTTGCCAATGTTGATTTTCCGGATCCATTATGTCCTATAATCGCAGTAAACTCACCTTTTTTTATATTAAGACTGACACCATCAACAGCATAGCAGGTGTCTTCCTTGCCGTACTTATATTTGACATTTTCTATTTTAATTATGTAATCGTCCATTATACACCTGTTTTCAATTATATTATGCGTCTGTGTAAGACGCATTATGATAATATCATTATTCACATTATTTTACAACACTAAATTTAAATGCTTAATTCAAATTTATAGGGCGAAAAAACACTCTGAAAAATGGGGTTAGGGCACACAAAAGAAAAAACACTCTGAAAAATGGGGTTAGGGCATACAAAAACAACCCACAGAAAAACTTCTGTGAGTTGTAAAATTTATACCAATTCAATTATTGCCATTTCTGCTCCATCGCCTCTGCGTGGTCCCAATTTTAGAATTCTAGTGTATCCACCGTTTCTATCCTTGTATTGAGGAGCAACTTCTTCAAATAGCTTATAAACGGCATTTTTGTCATACATATAAGCTAATGCTTGACGTCTTGCATGTAGGTCTCCTCTTTTACCAAGAGTAATAGCTCTTTCTGCAACTCTTCTTAATTCTTTAGCTCTTGTTACTGTAGTAACAATTCTACCGTTATTAATCAAGTCAGCAGTCATGTTTCGAAGCATTGCTACTCTATGGTCTGTAGTGACACCTAATTTTCTGTGACTACCCATGCTTAGTCCTCCTTTTACAACTAATTATCATTTTTTCTTAGAGATAAACCTAGTTCCTCAAGTTTTTTTGCTACTTCATCCAAAGATTTCTTTCCAAGGTTTCTTACTTTCATCATATCATCTTCTGACTTGTATGTAAGCTCCTCAACAGAGTTAATTCCTGCTCTCTTCAGACAATTGTAAGATCTAACTGATAAATCAAGTTCCTCTATTGTCATTTCTAATACTTTTTCTTTCTCATCTTCTTCTTTTTCTATCATTATTTCTACATCGTTAATATGTTCTGTCAATGATATGAATAAGTTGAGATGCTCACTTAATATTTTAGCACCTAAAGAAACTGCTTCTTCAGGTTCAATTGTTCCATCAGTCCAAATCTCTATAGTCAATCTGTCAAAATCTGTTCTGTTTCCAACTCGAGTGTCTTCAACTGTGAAGTTTACTTTTTTAACAGGTGTATATATTGAATCAATAGGAATTACACCAATTGATTGGCTGTCCTTCTTATTTCTTTCAGCTACTGCATATCCTCTTCCTTGTTCTATTTCCATCTCAATTATGAGTTCGGAACCTTCTTCAAGTGTTGCAATATGCAAATTTTCGTTGATTATATCAACATCCCCGCCTGTTATTATATCTGCTGCTGTAACCTCTTTAGGTCCCTTTACATCTATTAAAAGCTGTACAGGTCCAGGCACATTCATTTTAGCAGCCAGATTCTTAATATTAAGAATTATCTCTGTTACATCTTCTCTTACTCCAGGTATTGTAGAAAACTCATGCAATACACCTTGGATGTTGATTGAAGTAACAGCTGCTCCTGGTAATGATGAAAGAAGTATCCTTCTGAGCGAATTTCCAAGTGTTGTTCCATAACCTCTTTCAAGTGGTTCAACGACTATTTTCCCATATGTGTTATCATCATTTTTTTCAATTAACGTAATATTAGGTTTTTCTATTTCTATCATCCCAACCCTCCTTAGATGTGATGTTTGCCGAGGGTAATAATTCTTAATGCCTACTACTTAGAGTATAACTCGACAATCAGATGCTCTTCTATTGGTATTTCAATATCTTCTTTTACAGGTTCAGCTATAAGCCTTCCTGTGAAGTTCTCAGGTTCTACCTGCAACCATTGTGGAGCAGTTTTCTTATGATTTTCCATTAAAGTTTTAAATTTATCTGAGCTTTGGCTCTTTTCTTTAACTTTTATTACATCGCCAACTTGAAGAGTCATTGATGGAATATCAGCCTTCTTACCATTTACTGTAAAATGACCGTGAACTACCAATTGTCTAGCTTCTGGTCTTGAGCTTGCAAAGCCTAATCTGTATATTACATTATCAAATCTAAGCTCCATCAATTTCAATAAGTTATCACCGGTTTTACCAGCCATTTTATCTGCCGTTTTGAAAGCTTCAGCGAACTGTCCTTCTAAAACGCCATAATATTTTCTAACTTTTTGTTTTTCTCTCAACTGAATACCATAGTTAGTAAGTTTCTTGTTGTTTTGACCATGTTGTCCTGGTGCATAGTTTCTTCTTGCCAAAGCACATTTGTCAGTATAACATCTGTCACCTTTTAAATATAACTTTATTCCTTCTCTTCTGCATATTCTGCATACAGGTCCAGTATATCTTGCCATCTTTTCACCTCGTTTCTATTATACTCTTCTACGTTTTGGTGGTCTGCAACCATTATGTGGTATTGGAGTAACATCTTTAATTAAATTCACTTCTAGTCCAGCTGCTTGCAAAGATCTTATTGCTGCTTCTCTGCCTGAGCCTGGTCCTTTAACGTATACTTCTACTGTTTTTAAGCCATGTTCCATTGCTCTCTTTGCTGCTTCTTCTGCTACCATGCTTGCTGCAAATGGAGTAGATTTTCTTGAACCCTTAAATCCTAACTGGCCTGAACTTGCCCATGAAATTGCATTTCCCTGCAAGTCTGTAAGAGTCACAAGCGTATTGTTAAAAGTTGACTTAATATGTGCCTGGCCTTTTTCAATATTTTTACGTTCTCTTTTTCTTACTCTTGTTGTTTTTTGTTGTTTTTTAGCTGCCACTTAAGTCCCTCCTTTTACTTTTTAGATTTTTTTCCTGAAACTCTCTTAGGACCTTTTCTAGTTCTTGCATTATTTTTAGTATTTTGTCCTCTAACCGGCAATCCTTTTTTGTGTCTTAAGCCTCTGAAACAGTTGATTTCTTTCAATCTCTTGATATTCAACAATACTTCTCTTCTTAAATCACCTTCAACAGGATGCTTATCTATTTCAGTTCTTAACTGTTGTACTTCATCTTCTGTCAGGTCCTTAACTCTTGTATCAGGGTTAATGCCTGTATCTTTTAATATTTGGTTTGAAGTTTTTCTGCCTATACCATAAATATATGTCAGACCAATTTCAACTCTCTTTTCTCTTGGTAAATCTACACCAGCGATTCTGGCCATTAAGCTTACACCTCCTACCTTAGTAGTTACTTAATATATAAATTAGTTATCATTAGCCTTGCTTTTGTTTGTGCTTTGGATTTTCACAGATCACCATAACTTTACCTTTTCTTCTGATGATCTTGCATTTTTCGCACATTGGTTTTACTGATGGTCTTACTTTCATTTGTAATACCTCCTTACTTTTTCCTCCAGGTTATTCTTCCTCTTGTTAAATCATACGGTGATAATTCAACAGCTACCGTATCTCCCGGAAGAATCCTGATATAGTTCATCCTCAGTTTTCCAGAAATATGCGCTAAAATCTGGTGTCCGTTCTGAAGCTCAACTATGAACATTGCATTAGGAAGTGCTTCCAGGACTTTTCCTTCGACTTCTATAACATCTTTCTTGGACATTGATCACTCAACCTCCATTTCTACAGATGCATTTTCATTATAAGGCTTTAACACCTTTCTTATAAATGCATCATCTAGATTTTTGTTACATTGTAACACGTCTGCAAATTCTGTCAATACTGTATTATAAATTACTAAATGTTTAACTTTTTTCTTTTTAGGGAAACTTAGTTTCCTAAGATCTCCGTCACATATTAAAACATGTTGCTCATCTAAAACTTGACATACAATAAATATTCTTCCTTTATCTCTGCCAGCTTTTGATTTAACTATTTGACCAATTTTTAAATCTGTTGTTAATTCCAATAAATCACCCCTATAATACGGTTAAAAGCTCTGGTTCTCCATCTGTTATTGCAATGGTGTGTTCGTAGTGTGCAGATGGTCTCCCATCCACAGTTACTACAGTCCAGCCATCTTCTAGAACTTTTACGTTGTATGTTCCTGCGTTAATCATAGGTTCAATGGCAAGGACCATACCTGCTTGCAGCCGCGGCCCCTTACCAGGTTTCCCAAAGTTAGGAATTTGCGGTGATTCATGCATATCCTTTCCTACTCCGTGACCCACATAATCCCTTACAACTGAAAATCCTTGACTCTCTGCGTACTGCTGAATTGCATGTGATATATCAGACAATCTGTATGATGATTTTGCAAATTTAATTCCTTCATAGAAACTTTGTCTTGTAGCTTCGACTAAACGTCTTTTCTCTTCGTCAACTTCTCCTACTAAAAATGTTTTTGCACTGTCACCTACATATCCTCCAAAAGTTGCTCCTATATCTATGCTTACTATGTCACCTTCAATAAGTTTTCTTTTACTTGGAAATCCATGTACAACTTCTTCGTTTACAGAAGCACATATTGAATACGGAAAACCTCCATAACCTTTAAAGGTAGGAATAGCATTTTGGCTTCTTATGAAATCTTCAACCAACTGATCAAGTTCTTTAGTAGTCACTCCGGGTTTAATATGCTTTCTCACAAGTTCATGAGACTGTGCAACCAAACGTCCGGCTTTTCTCATTATTTCAATTTCTCTTCTAGTCTTAAGGATAATCATACTAATTATTCCTCAATTTTGCAACAATGATTTTGCCAACCTCAGCAATAGGTTTCTCTCCGTCTATATTAACTATTATATTCTTTTTGGTATAATAATCAATAAGAGGTTCTGTTTGCTCTTGGTAGACATTTATTCTTTTAGAAACTGTTTCTTCAGTATCATCTTTCCTCTGAAGAAGTTCGCCTCCGCAATTGTCACAAATTCCTTCTTTTTTAGGCTTGTTGAATGACATGTGATATGTTTGACCACAGCCAGCGCATACCCTTCTTCCAACAGCTCTTTCAATAAGAAGCTCTTTTCTTACTTCTATATTTATAACATAATCAAGTTTCTGATTAATGCTTTTCAAAGCTTCTTCAAGTTCATCAGCCTGAAAAACTGTTCTTGGAAATCCATCTAAAAGAAATCCATTTTTGCAGTCATCCTCAAGCAATCTGCCCTTTACTAATTCAACTGTCAATTCATCAGGAACGAGTAAACCTTGATCCATATATTCTTTAGCTTTTTTCCCAAGAACTGTTCCTTCTTTAATATTCTTCCTGAATATATCTCCTGTAGATATATGCGGTATTGAAAATTCTTTTACAATCGTTTCTGCCTGAGTTCCCTTGCCTGCTCCAGGAGGTCCCAATAAAATTGCTCTCATTTTCCTTACCTCTCTTTACTTCAAAAATCCTTTATAGTGTCTCATCAACATTTGAGCTTCTACTTGCTTCATTGTTTCAAGAGCTACGCCGGTTACGATTAACAGTGCCGTTCCGCCAAAGTATATATTTAAATCTGTAAATGATAATATTAAAGTTGGTATTGTCGCTATTATTGCAAGAGCTACTGCTCCTGCTATTGTAATTCTGTTTAAAACTTTGTTTAAATATTCTGCTGTTGGTCTGCCTGGTCTAATACCTGGTATAAATCCTCCATTTTCCTTCAGGGTAGTTGAATATTCAAATGGATTGAACTGTACCGCTGTATAGAAATATGTGAAGAATATTATAAGTATTATATTTAATATTGTATAAATATATATTCCAGGGCTTTGAGCTGTTGAAAAATATTTTTGCACGCCTTCTGCCATGTTTGGGAAGAAGAATGCCATTGTCTGTGGTATAGCCAAGAGCGTAGAAGCAAATATTACCGGCATAACTCCAGCCATTAACACTTTCATAGGAATGTGTGTGCTTTGTCCGCCATACATTTTTCTTCCAACAACTCTTTTTGCATACTGAACCGGCACTTTTCTTTCACCTTGCTGAATTGCTATAACACCAACTACTATTAGTAAAGCAAATATCAGGAATATTATAATTTCAAGGAAGTTTACTACTCCGTTCTGAACTTGGTAAATCATAGTTCCAAAATCAGATGGATAACGAGATACTATACCTATCATTATTATTAGTGAAATACCGTTGCCAATACCTTTGTCTGTTATTAACTCACCAAGCCACATAAGGAATGCTGTTCCCGCTGTAAGTACAATTACTACCGACAAAATTGATAAAAAGCTTTGATCAATTATTGCTGAATTAAAGAATCCAACACTGTATGCTGTAGCTTGAATCAACGCCAATATAACTGTTACATATCTGGTCCACTGAGCCATTTTTTTTCTTCCATCTTCAGCTTTGAATATTTGTTCCAACTTTGGAATTGCTATTGCCAATAACTGAAGAATAATTGAAGCCGTAATGTACGGATAAATATTTAATGCAAATATTGTAAAATCTTTGAAGGCTCCACCAGACATCATATCAAAGAAATCTAATAAACCTCCAGCTGTTCCTGTAAACATATTTTGAACAACCGCTTTGTCTATACCTGGAACAGGTATAACAGCTCCTAATCTGTACACTACCAACATTAAAAATGTAAATGTCATTCTTTTTCTTAAATCAGGTATTTTCCACGCATTCTTTAAAGTTTCAAACAACTTAAATCACCTCAGCTTTTCCGCCGGCAGCTTCGATTTTCTCCACCGCGGATTTGCTGAATTTATGAGCTTTAACTATAAGCTTCTTAGCAAGTTCGCCGTTTCCCAGTATCTTTACACCATCAAGTTGTTTTTTCAAAATACCCTCTGATTTAAGAACTTCTGGAGTAATCTCTGCTCCATCTTCGAATTTGTTCAACACTTCAATATTTATCTCAGCAAATTGTGTTCCGAAAATATTAGTAAACCCTCTCTTTGGAAGTCTCCTGTAAAGAGGCATCTGGCCACCTTCAAATCCTGGTCTTACTCCACCACCAGAACGTGATTTTTGTCCATTCATACCTCTACCAGCTGTCTTACCTTGTCCCGTCGCTGTTCCTCTTCCTAATCTTTTTCTGTTTTTTGAACTACCAGGACTAGGTTTTAATTCATGAAGTTTCATCTTTAACACCTCCTTATAGTCTTATTCAGTAACCTCTACCATGAAGTCTACTTTTTTGATCATTCCTCTAATTTGAGGAGTATCTTCTTTTTCAACTACATGGCCTATTTTTCTTAATCCCAGAGCTTTAATATTTTTCACCTGGTTAGGAGTTCTGCCTATTTTGCTCTTAGTTTGTTTTATTTTAATCATTGCCATAATTTTCACCTCTTAACCTAAAATTTCTTCTACAGATTTTCCTCTGATTTTTGCTACATCCTCAGGTTTCTTAAGAAGTTTTAAGGCTTCAATTGTTGCATTTACTACATTTCTTGGATTGTTTGATCCCAATGATTTTGTTCTTATATCCCTAACTCCTGCAAGTTCTAACACTGCACGAACAGGTCCTCCAGCTATGATACCAGTACCTTCTTTAGCTGGTTTAACAAGAACTCTACCTGCGCCATATCTGCCGATTATTTCGTGTGGCACTGTAGTGTTAATCAGTGGCACTTCAATCATATTCTTTTTAGCATCCTGGATTGCTTTTCTTATAGCATCTGGAATTTCAATAGCTTTTGCCATTCCAATTCCAACATGACCATTTTCATCACCAACAACAACCAATACGCTGAATCTAAAGTTTCTACCACCTTTAACAACTTTAGTAACACGGTTGATGCTGATAACTTTTTCTTTAACATCCAGTTGGCTTGCATCTATACGTCCACGCTGCTCCATGACTAACCTCCTTATTAAAATTCAAGTCCGCTTTCTCTTGCTCCTTCAGCAAGTAATTTTACTCTGCCGTGATATAAATATCCGCCTCTGTCGAAAACTACTGCATTTATACCTTTATCTTTCGCTCTTTCTCCTACTGCCTTACCAACTAATTTTGCTGCATCAGACTTAGTAAGCTCTGCTACCTTATCTCTTAGTTCTTTATCTTGTGTTGAAGCACAAGCTAAAGTTGTTCCAGTAGCATCATCAATTACTTGAGCGTATATGTGCTTAGAGCTTTTAAATATATTTAATCTTGGTCTCTCAGGAGTTCCTACGATTTTATTTCTAATACTGTAGTGTCTTTCTTTTCTCTTTTGATTTTTATCAATTTTTTTAAGCAATACACCCACTCCTTTCTTAATTATTTACCAGTTTTACCAGCTTTACGTCTAACAACTTCATCAGTATATTTGATTCCTTTTCCTTTATAAGGTTCAGGTTTTCTCCAATCTCTGATTACAGCTGCATAATTTCCTACTTGCTGTTTATCAATACCTTTTACTGCTATTTTATTAGTTCCTTCAACTGCTGTTTCAATTCCTTTTGGATCTTCCATTTCAACAGGATGTGAAAAACCTAAGTTTAATACTAATTTGCTTCCTTGTTTTTGTGCTCTATATCCAACGCCTACTATTTCAAGTGTTTTTACATATCCTTCTGTTACACCAACTACCATGTTGTTAATGAGAGTTCTTGTCAGTCCATGAAGAGATCTGTTTTCTTTTTCATCGTTTGGTCTTGAAACAATAATTTCAGTTCCTTCGATTTCAATCTTCATTAACTTTGACAACTGCTGTTCAAGCTGTCCTTTTGGTCCCTTAACAACTGTGTAGTTGTTCTTATCGATATTTACTTCAACATTTGCAGGTATAGTTATAGGCTTTAAACCTATTCTTGACATCTTAGCACCTCCTATTCGTTATTATTACCATACGTAGCAGATTACTTCTCCGCCAACTCCCTGTGCTCTTGCTTTTTTGTCTGTTACGATTCCGTTTGATGTTGAAATTATAGCTATGCCTAAGCCGCCTAAAACCTTTGGAGTTTCATCTTTTCCTACGTAAACTCTTAGACCTGGTTTAGATATTCTCTTAATGCCTGTTATAACTCTTTCTTTGTTTGACTGATATTTAAGTTCTACTCTAATAATACCTTGTTTATCGTCATCTATAACATCAAAGCCTTTAATGTAACCTTCTTCCAATAATATATTAGAAATTTCTTTCTTAATTTTAGAAGCTGGTACATCCACAAACTCATGTTTTGCTTTATTGCCATTTCTTATTCTCGTTAACATATCTGCGATAGGATCTGTCATTACCATGTAAGTAACCTCCTTCCATTTTTTAAAATTTTACCAACTAGCTTTTTTAACGCCAGGTATCTGACCTTTATAAGCCAGTTCTCTAAAGCATATACGGCATATGCCGAATTTCCTTAAATAAGCATGAGGTCTTCCACAAATCTTGCATCTTGAATATTCTCTTGTAGAGAATTTTTGTTCTCTCTGTTGTTTAACTTTTAGAGATGTTTTTGCCATATTCTTAACCCTCCCTTACTTACTAAAAGGCATTCCCATTAATTTCAAAAGCTCACGAGCTTCCTCATCTGTATTAGCTGTGGTTGTTATGATTATGTCCATACCTCTTATTTTATCGATTTTATCGTAATTGATTTCCGGAAATATCAACTGTTCTTTAATTCCCAAAGCGTAATTTCCTCTTCCGTCAAAAGCTGTCTTTGAAACTCCTCTGAAGTCTCTAACTCTCGGTAAAGCAATATTCACAAGTTTATCAAGGAACTCATACATATGATCTCCTCTTAATGTAACCTTGCAGCCTACTGCCATTCCTTCTCTTACTTTAAAGTTAGAAATAGATTTTTTAGCTTTAGTCACTACAGGTTTTTGTCCTGCTATAAGTGTCATTTCTTCTACTGCGTTGTCTAAGAATTTTTGATTTTCCTTTGCTTCACCAACGCCCATATTAATAATTACTTTTTCTATCTTAGGTGCCTGCATAATGCTTGTATACTGAAATTTTTCCATCAGTGCGGGCACTACTTGTTCTTTATATGTCGTTTTTAATCTAGCCATATAGTTCGTA
>NZ_JAWQJF010000007.1:0-5721 GCF_033447055.1 Sedimentibacter sp. | reverse complement strand
ATTTATAAGTGGAATGAATAAATTGTAATGATTCTTCGTAGTTCATTTTTGCCCCCATATGTTTTTATGTTCATATATTATAATATTTAAAGAAAATTTTCAAATACTTTTTATAGAATTATAAGTTGTCAATTTATTGTGGGTGTGTTAAAATGTTTTAGAATTTAGAGGAATTGGTTGAAGCAATCAACAATTAAAAAGGAGTAAATATGATAGATTTGAAAAAACTCGACAGAGAGCTTTTAAATGTTGAAAAGCCTGCAAGATATGTTGGAAGCGAGCTTAACATAGTTGTTAAAAACAAGGAAGATGTGAATATAAGATTTGCTTTTGCTTTTCCTGATGTTTATGAAGTAGCGATGTCTCATACAGGAATGCATATTTTGTATCATTTAATGAACAGTATGGAGAACATATGGTGCGAAAGAGTTTTTGCTCCTTGGACTGATATGGAACAAGTGATGAGAAAAAATAAAATACCTCTTTATGGACTTGAAAGTAAGGATGAGCTGGAAAAGTTTGACTTTATAGGTTTTACATTACAATATGAAATGAGCTATTCAAATATTTTAAATATGCTTGATTTAGGAAACATACCTCTTAAATCAAAAGACAGAACTAATGATATGCCTCTAGTTATTGCTGGAGGGCCATGTGCATACAATCCGGAACCTTTATATGAAATAATTGACTTGTTCACCATCGGTGAAGCCGAAGAGCTTTTGCCGGAGTTGTTGAAACTTTATGAGGAAGAAAAGAAAAATGGATATGATAAATTATCATTTCTTGAAAAAGCTGCACAGTTAGACGGGGTATATGTTCCTCAATTTTATGAAGAAATTTATAATGAAGATGGAACTATTAAAGAACGTAAAATACTAAATAAAAATGCTAAAGAAACAATTGTAAAAAGAATTATTAAGGATCTTGATAAAAGTTTTTATCCTGAAAAAAGCATCCTACCATATATTGATGTAGTTCATGACAGAGTTGTGCTTGAAATATTCAGAGGATGCACTAGAGGCTGTCGTTTTTGTCAAGCAGGAATGATATACAGACCTGTAAGAGAAAGGAAAGCTGACACTCTTGTAAAACAAGCTGAAAATCTTTTGAATTCAACGGGACATGATGAAATTTCATTGACTTCGCTCAGTTCTGGAGATTATTCATGTTTGCCGGATTTAACATTAAAATTATTAGAAAAATATGAAAATCAAAATGTAAGTATTTCTTTGCCTTCCTTAAGACTTGATTCAATAACATTTGATATTATTGAAAGAATTCAAGAAGTAAGAAAGTCTGGATTAACATTTGCTCCTGAAGCTGGAACTCAACGCATGAGAGACGTTATTAATAAAAATCTTACTGAGGAACAAATTCTCGGACCTGTTGAGACGGCATTCAGCCTAGGATGGTCTACAGTAAAATTATATTTTATGATTGGACTTCCCGGCGAAACAATGGAAGATGTTTTAGGAATAAAGCACCTTGCATACAAAGTTAAGGATAAATTTTTCCAAAGACCTAAGGAAGAAATAAAAGGAAATTTAAAGATAAATGCGAGTGCAGCATGTTTTGTTCCAAAACCTTTCACACCATTTCAATGGGTTGCTCAAAACAGCATAGAAGAATTTTACGACAAAGCAAAATTTCTTCAGAGAGAAATTAAGGACAAAAAAGTTTCATTAAGTTATCATGAACCAAAGTTAAGTTATCTTGAAGCGGTTTTTGCAAGAGGAGACAGAAGACTATCCAAGGTGCTGTTAAAAGCATTTGAGAAAGGATGTCGCTTTGACGGCTGGTATGAAATGTTTGATTTTGATAAATGGATGGAAGTATTTAAAGAAACAAACACAGATTCCGACTTTTTTGCCACTAGACAAAGAGAACTTACAGAAGTGCTTCCATGGGACTTCATTGATACAGGAGTAGATAAGGAATATTTAGCAAGTGAATATAAAAAATCTTTAGAAAATATAACTACACCGGATTGCAGACAACAATGCTTTAACTGTGGCGTAAATCATAAATTAATAGGAGGTGCCTGCCCTCATGTGCAAACTAATAAGCAAGTACAGTAAAACTGGAAATTTAAAATATATTTCTCACTTAGATGTTCTAAGATTTATACAAAGGTCTGTAAAAAGAGCAGGATTTCCTGCTAAGTACTCAGAAGGATTTAATCCTCATATGAAAACAGCGTTTGGATATCCTTTGTCGCTGGGTATAGAGAGCATTGGAGAATATTTCGAATTGGAATTCAAAGAAAATGTTGAACCTGAAAGATTTATTAAAGGCATGAATGCTGTATTGCCTAAAGAAATGCAAATAATGAATTCGAAAAAAACAGATGATACTGTATCTATAATGACAAGATGCGCTTATGCGGAATATATAATTAATTTAGAATCGGAAAAAATAAATGTTGTAGAGCTTCAGGAATTGTTTAAGGAAATGCTTGAAACTGGAGTGATATATAACAGGCAAAAGAAAAACAAGAAGAATAAGGTAGTAATAAAAGAGATTAACACTAAAGAATATATAAATCATTTGAAAGCTGAGCAAATAAATGACAATAAAGTAACTGTAGAAGCTGTTATTTTAACAACAGAAACGGGAAGTATGAAAGTTGATGAACTGTTGAAGTTAATAATAGAAAAAGGATTCAATATAGACTATCATACGGTTATGAAAGTGGATGCATTAGATAAGGAAATGAAACCAATACTGTAATCTATTGTACCTGGAGGTATTATGAAACAGGTTATTATAAATAATTCAATATTTTTTGACCAAGTTGCTATTTTACAGGATGGCAGATTGCAGGATTATATGAATGAAGAAAAAGATTATAAAAGTGTTGTGGGCAACATCTATAAAGGGAAAGTAATGAATATACTGCCTGGAATGGAAGCTGCTTTTGTTGATATTGGACTTGACAAAAATGCATACTTATTTTTAGAAGATCTTCTTTCGGACAAATTCCTGAAGGAAAAGAACATCAAGAAAAAAGATGTTACCGGTATAAGCACAGTGTTAAAAAAAGGCGAAGAAATAATTGTACAAATTACCAGAGAACCAATAGGTGAGAAAAATGTTGCAGTTACAACTGACATTTCAATTTCAGGCAAATATATTGCATTTATTCCCAATAGCATAGAAGTTAATATTTCTAAAAAAATAAAGCATGTTGAAGAACGAAACAGACTTATGGAAATCGGGAAAAGTATCATGAAGAATGGAAATGGCATGATTATTCGAACATTTTCCAAGAACTGTTCAAAAGAATCAATTGAGAAAGAATATAGTATGCTGTCATCTGTTTTTGCCCAAATTGAAAAAGAATATAAATATTCTTATGCTCCAAAACTTTTGTATAAGAATAATTCTTTCATTGAAAGATTATTTTTGGATTGCATTGATTCTACTGTGGATGAAATATATGTTAAAGATAAAAAAACAAAAGAAACTTTTGAAGGTCTTATTAAAGGTTACAATACAGATGAAATGAAAAGTATTGCAATTATAGAATCTAACTGTGCATTTGAAAATTTCAATGTTGAAAAACAAATCAGTATGTTGCTTAAACGCAAAGTTGAACTTGAAAACGGTGGTTCGATTTTCATAGATGTTACAGAAGCAATGACTGTAATTGATGTAAATAGCGGAAAGTTTATCGGTAGCAAAAGTATGGAAGAAACTGCCCTTCAGTTAAATTTGAGTGCTTTAGATGAAATAGCAAGGCAAATTAAACTTCGCAACTTAAGCGGCATTATTATCATAGATTTCATAGATGTAAAAATAAAAGATAATAAGAATTTGATTATTAATAAAGCAAAAGATGCATTTAAAGATGATAAGGCAAAAATAAACATAATTGGTATGACAAAATTAAATTTAATGGAAATAACCAGAAAAAAAGATAAGGAAAATTTTTTCAATTTAATGACAAAAGAATGTGAGCATTGTGGCGGAAGCGGAAGAACCGGATCTAAGATCTTTATTTTTTTAAAAATTGAGAGTATAATAAGTAATATTAAAAAAAATACTTCTTCCGAAGCTGTTATTCTTAATACCGGATTTTTACTTTATAATAAAATATTAAATAACTACATGGATATTGTAATTAAAATAGAACAGAAGTATAATATTAAAATATTTTTCTTTCCAGATAAAAATATTATTACTGATGATATAGTTGTTGGAAGAATGGGAAAAGCAGATTATATAAATACTTTTTTAAACAAATAAAAAAAAGTTGACAAACTTATCTTTGTTTGATAAAATTTATATTTGCAAGAGCCGCACGGATCAGGTTAAAACTAATAGTACCTGCAATGGCGAGACTGGGAAGAGGAGGTAGCATTATGTACGCAATAATTGAAACAGGTGGAAAACAATATAGAGTTCAGGAAGGCGATGTAGTTAGAGTTGAAAAACTTGAAATCGCTGATGGAGAAGCAGTAAAATTTGATAAAGTTTTGCTCGTAGCTGAAGAAGGAAAATTAAATGTTGGAAAACCATATGTTGACGGAGCAGTAGTTGAAGGTGTAGTTGAAAAGCAAGGTAAAGCTAAAAAAATTATAATTTTCAAATACAAAGCTAAAAAAGACTACAGAAAGAAACAAGGTCATCGTCAACCATATACACAAATTAAAATTGAAAAAATAGTTGGATAATGATATGATTACAATAACAATATATAGGACCAAAGATATTATCAATGGTTTTATAGTTGAAGGTCATTCGGGATTCGCTGAAGAAGGTTCAGATATAGTATGTGCATCGGTTTCTATTTTATCGTATACTGCTATTAATTCAATAAACTTAGTAGCGGGGGTTGATCCTGAGTTCATCATTTATGATGTTGACGAAAACATTGGATTAATGAGTTTGAGAACTTTGGTAAACAATGATAAAACTGATGTGATATACAGAAACTTTATGGTAGGTATAGAATTATTACTGGAAGATTACAGTGATTATATTACACTTAAATTTGAGGAGGTGTAAAAATGTTATTGAAATTAAACATACAGTTATTTGCACATAAAAAAGGTGTTGGTAGCTCAAAAAATGGTCGTGATAGCAATGCTAAGAGACTTGGAGTAAAAAGAACTGACGGTCAGTTTGTATTGGCTGGAAATATTCTTGTGAGACAAAGAGGAACTAAACTTCATCCAGGCTTGAATGTAGGCATTGGAAGCGATGATACATTATTTGCTACAGTTGACGGGAAAGTTAAGTTTGAAAGAAAAGACAAAACAAGAAAGCAAGTCAGCGTATATCCTTGTGAAATTGAAGCATAATAAACGAAAATGACCTACCATTAGTGGTAGGTTTTTGTTTATTAATAAGGAAAGGGGACACACCCCTAAGTAGGGAGAGTCTTTGGAGTAAGCTTATGGGAATGTCTTTGCAGTAAGATTAGGGGAATGTCCCCAAATTAGAAAAGGTTGGGATAAAATGTTTGTAGATGTAGCAAAAATTAGTGTAAGAGCAGGAAATGGCGGAAGTGGCTGTGTTGCGTTTAGGCGCGAAAAATATGTGCCTATGGGCGGTCCTGCAGGTGGTGACGGCGGAGATGGTGGAAACATAATATTAGCAGCTGATGAAGGCTTAAGAACATTGATGGATTTTAGATATAAAAGACATTATCAAGCAGAAAACGCAGAAGACGGCAGAGGAAAAAAGCAATATGGTTCAGATGGAAAGGACCTT
>NZ_JAWQJF010000006.1:0-10513 GCF_033447055.1 Sedimentibacter sp. | reverse complement strand
TCCGAGCAAAAGAGCCTCTCTAATATCATGAGTAACAAAAACTATATTTTTCGGATTGTTTTCCCACAATTTATAAACAAGCTCAAGCATGCGCAATTTTAAAGGTTCATCTAATCCTTTAAATGGTTCATCCATCAAAAGTAAATCCGAGGGAACCATAAACGCACGTGCTAATGCAGCTCTTTGTTCCATTCCACCGCTCAATTGCGATGGATATGATTTTTCATAACCATCAAGTTCTACCCTCGTAAGCCATTCATTAATTATTTCTTTCCTATTAGATTTATCTCCAAGAACAAAATCCATATTTTTTTCTAAAGTCAACCATGGTATTAATCTAGGTTTCTGAAAAATATAGCTAATATTTTTTTCTGCTACATTTAAAATTTCACCACTGTCAGCAGTATATCTGCCCGAAAGCAAATTAAGTATTGTAGATTTTCCGCACCCCGATGGTCCCACCAAGCAAATTATTTTCTTCTCTTCTATTTCAAATTTAATATTTTCTAAAACTTTAACATCACCAAAAGACTTATTAATATTATGAAATTGTATTGAGCTCATATGATTCCTTCCACCTCTGAGTTTTTTTGTATATTAAGCTGATAATACGCTGACATATACAATTCAAGGCTACGATTACAACAGTAATGGCTATAATCTGGTCTGTCACTAATGCCGTTCTCAAATACCCCATTCTAGCCCCAAGTCCATCCGGTACTGTAAGCAATTCGGCCATAATCAAGGTTTTCCACATAATTCCCAACGTTGCTTTCGACGTAGAAATAATATGCGTTGATATAGCCGGCAAATAAATATATGTAAGTATTTTTGCAGATGATACTTTAAAAATACGTGCCATATCAAGCAAATCACAATCTATGCTCTCATACCCTTCAAATACACTTATGGTTACAATTGGAACCAATGTTATAATAAGAATAAACAATATAATTGTTGAATCAAATGGGAACCATATCATTGCCAACAAAATCCAAGATATTCTGGGTATTGATTGTAATATAACAATATATGAATAAAAAATTTCTTTTATAGGTTTTGCCATGTAAAAAACTGTAGCAACAATAACTCCTAATGCCATACTTAAAATATATCCAATCATCCCCCTTGAAACCGTAATAATGATATCTCTATAAAACTCTTTTTCCTGGCACAGTTGCACAAAACCCTCCAGTACCTCTGCCGGTGAAGGTAATACGATAGATATATAATGCATAGCGGCGCATTCCCAAGCCAGCAAAAAAATTGCTGCAGATATAAATTTCCTTAATATGTTTTTATTATTTTGACTCAAATAATTTCTCATAGAATCCTTCATCCGGTAACACACCTTCCAACATCGTCGAATCAATTTCTAATGCTAAATTAAAATATGTTTCTAATACTTCTTTAGAATCTTCTATTGAATGGAATTCCATATCCATATTTTTAACTGCTGACGCTAATACACCTGCATTCGGACCTTGCATATATTTTGCTCCTAATTCACCTGCTTCTTCAGGATTATTCTTTATCCATTCTATAGCTTTTTTGTATTCTTCCTGAAATAATGCAACAATTTCTTCGTTAGATTCTAAAAATTCATTTGTTAAAACAGTTCCACCCTGAGGAATTTTTATATTGTAAGCTGCTTCATATTCATTACCTAAATCAAATGCAGTTGTTATCTCTTTATTTTTCATTTTCACCTGACTGATAAATGGTTCTCTTAATACAAATAAATCAATATCCTTTATGTCGCTTACTACCATTTGAGTTAATTCACTCGTTGAAATTCTGTTAACTTCTAGATCTGTTAAATTGATATTGTTAGCTTTCAATACAATCTGGAGTAAATAATCAATAGGACCACCTTTATCTCCAATCCATAACTTCTTGCCTTTTAAATCTTCCCATGTTTTTACATCATCCCTGACTGTTAATATTTCAAATGTAGCCCATGTAGATACATCCATAAGACGCACCCCAACGCCCTCATTGTATAAATTTGCCGCTTCTTGTACGCCAAAATTTGCCATGTCGATATCACCTTTAATAACTTTTGCCGCAGCTTCTTGTCCACTTTTATGAATTGCAATATCCAATTGTATATTATCACCTAAAACATTGTTTTCTTTCATATAAAATAACGGAATACTATTTGGAGCATTCGGTGTAGTAATTCTAATAGTTTGTTTTTCTGTTCCTGTTTCTACTTTTTCATTATTATCTGATTGTGACTGACACCCTCCTAAAACAAGTAATGACATTGCTAATAACAATGATATAATTCTCTTTTTCATATCCTTTACTTCCCTTCTTTATGTTAATAAATAATATTTTTACCAATATTATTTATTAAATTTTGGTTAGCTGTAGCTAACTTACATTATATTTTACACTTTTGTTATTAAAATGTCAATCAAAAGATTTACTATATAATTTAAACTTAAATTTAATCTTAACTATTTAAGACCTTTTATTCTGTAATTAACGAACAAATAACAGACCTAATAAAGCAGATGTTACAATAAGCTTGGGTACATCCAAATCCCACTTCCATATCAAAAATGTAATAACACCGCCAATAATTATACTTGTCCAATCTGGAACCATGTTTACAAAGTAGCTGCTTACACTTAATGTGACAATGGTTGCGACAATTAAGCCAATACTTACCGGACGTATAAAAGACAACGCACTTTGCATAACTTTGCTATTTTTGAAACGTTTAAAAAAGATTGCTGCAAGCAAACAAATAGTAAGAGTAGGCATCAATACACCTGTTGTAGCACATAGAGCCCCCGGAATTCCTGCAACACGCATTCCGGAAAAAGTGGCACAATTAATGCCCAATGGTCCAGGGGTCATTTCTGCGATAGCAACAATATCCAACACCTCTGAAGCAGTCATCCAACCATGCCTTAACATTTCCGCATTAATTAATGGAACCATAGACACTCCTGTAAAACTGGTAACACCTATTAACGAAAACGAAAAAAGCAACTCAAGTAAAATCATACCTCAATCCTCCCTGCTGTTAAAACACCTGCAAATGCTGCAAATAAAACAATAATGCCAATACTCACATTACTGAACAGACAAAATGCAAATGCAACTACTGCAAGACCATAACTAATTTTACTCTTAAATGCAGACTTACGCATTTTAAACGCAGCAGATCCTATTATTGGAACGACGGCTGCACGAATACCTACTAGCGCATGGGCAGCATATGAATTATCTTTCACCATGTCGTAAAATATAGCCACTAAACTTAGTATAATCAACGACGGTAGTACAATACCAATAAGAGCTGTGAACCCACACAGTATACCCCCAACATGGTAGCCAAACAGCATACTAATATTAGTAATCATCATACCAGGCAATGATCGACCTACCACAGTAATGTCAAGTAATTCCTCCTCGGTAATCAACCGGCGTCGCTCAACGAACTCCTTTTGCATTTGGGTCAAAATGCTCCAACCGCCACCAAAAGTGAAAAATCCTATTTTTAAAAAAAATATTAAAATTTCAACAGCCATTTTAAGTTTTTCTTTTTTAATCACAAATTATCCCCTTTCAACTTTCTGGTTAAATATTTAAAAAAATCAAATGCTTCCATCTACTGTTACAACATATACAAACCCTCTCATTTACGTAAAACAAGAGGGTAATAACCAAATCAACTACAATGACACAAAGTAACAATTATCGCATTCCACTACAGTATACATCTTTCAGTCTCATTCATCAACAAAAAACCAGTGATTTTGTTAAAAATTATACCCAAATTATTTATATAATTTAAATTTTTCCTAATTTCTTTAAATCTTTCCTTAAAACTTTTAACACATTCTCCCTCGCACTAGTTAAAGGAAGTCTTACTCCTCCTACATGTATTCCCATCAAATTTAATGCTGCTTTCACCGGTATTGGATTTGCTATTATAAATAAGTTTTTAAAGATATCTAATAGTTTCAAATGTATTTCCTTTGCCTTCTCAGCATCATTGGATATGAAAGCATCTATCATTTCTTTCATTTCAGGACCTACTACATGAGATGCTACACTAACTATTCCATAGCAGCCTATTGACATTGCCGGAAGTAACATAGAATCATCTCCTGAATAAACTAAAAAGTCCTTAGGAACGCGCTTTATTATTTCTGCAAATTGGATTATGTTTCCACTAGCCTCCTTTAATGCTACTATATTATCAATTTGAGCAAGTTTCTCTACCGTTTCAGGCAACATGTTGCACCCGGTTCTTCCAGGTACATTATATAATATAATTGGTAAATCAACAGATTCTGCAACTTTCTCAAAGTGACAATACAAAGAATCCTGATCAGGTTTATTATAATATGGAGTAACTACGAGAAGTCCATCAACCCCCGCCTTTTGTGCCGCCTTTGCATTTTCTATAGTGGTCTTTGTATTATTTGTACCCACCCCTGCAATTATAGGAACATCTACGCATGTCTTTATAATCTTATATAAATTTATTTTTTCATCATCTGTTAGGGTTGGAGCTTCTCCGGTAGTTCCTGTTATAACCAAAGCAGTACTACCCTCCTCAACTAATTTAATTGCCAGTGAACCAGCAGCTTTGAAATCAACATTTAGTTCTTCATCAAAAGGTGTTACCATAGCCGTTATCAATCTTCCCCATTCAACCATATTATTTCTCCTTTCAAAAAAATATTGTAATCCATTTTATGAAATTATTTAGTATTTGCTAACAAAAATGAGTCTCTTGAATAAAATAAAAGCAAGACCTTATTTAGGAGGTAAAAAATGAGCATTGTAGTTCAAAAATTTGGAGGAACTTCTCTGAGAAATTTAAGCAATCAAAGCGAATTCCTTAAACTAGTAAAAAAAGAAGTTCAAATTGGCAGCAAGCTTGTTGTAGTGGTATCCGCTATGGGCAGAAGAGGAGACCCTTACGCTACTGATACTTTAATAAATCAATTAGAGAATATAAGTACCATAATAAATCCGAGAAAAAAGGATTTGATAATGTCAGTTGGAGAAACAATTTCTGCCGCTTTAGTATCTCATTTGTTTGAAAGTGAGGGTTTACCCTCAGAAGCCTTAATGGGATTTCAAGCCGGAATAATTACAGATAATACATTTAATCAGGGTAAAATAATTAAAATCAATACAAATAAAATTCAAGGCTATTTAAATGAAAATAAAATTGTAGTCGTTGCAGGATTTCAAGGAGCTACAGAGAGTTTGGATATAACTACACTTGGTCGGGGAGGTAGTGATACAACAGCTGTAGCACTTGGCGTAAATTTAAATGCCGAAAGAGTAGATATATTTACCGATGTGCCCGGAGTTGCTGTTACTGATCCAAGGGTAGTGCCAAATGCTAAATATATTAAAAAAATTTCCTATAATGATATGTATAAGTTGGCAATTAACGGAGCAAATGTAATTCATCCATATGCAGTTTTACTGGCAAAGCAATATAATATACCTATAAGAATCCTATCAACATTTACAGATGATCCGGGTACACTTATTTCCAACGATACAACCAATTTAAAAATAATAGGTTTTGGAATTAAAAAACAAGAAAGTAATTCAGTTATATCATTTATTTTCAATAGTGACTATAAAAATGAAATTATCCAAAAATTAGATAAATTCTTATTGGACGAGAAAGAACATTTAATAAATATAGAATATTCTAGTGATAAAGTTTCTATAGTAGTTAATAATGAAGTGCTTGCTGAGTTTTTACAAAGATTATATTTTAATTTCATTCAATAAAATAACGGTGCAAATTCTGCACCGTTTCGTATGCCCTAACCCCGTTTTTCAGATACTGTACTTATACTAATAAAGGCTGAAGTTGTTCACCTAGTATTGCAGCTTCTATTGTTTCTTCGATCTTATCAAATTTAGCTATTAGGGAATTTGGCTTATTCACTGCATCATCCTGACCAAAAGGCACAAAGTAAATCTTTTTTGTATTTAATAACAACCCAATATTTTTAGCACTGGCTCCAAGTCCATCATTAGTTGCTATTGCTAAAACCAAAGGCCTTTGATTTCTTAAATGAGCTTTACAAGCCATGGTTACTGACGTATCGGTTATTGCATTTGCAAGCTTAGCTGTTGTATTACCTGTACACGGAGCAACTACAAGAACATCAAGTTTTAATTTGGGCCCTACAGGTTCAGCTTCAACTATTGTCTTGATTAATTCCTTACCTGTAATCTCTTTTAATTTATTTTTCCATTCTTCCGCTGTACCAAATCTTGTATCATAAGTATCTACAGCGTTTGATATTATTGGATAAATATCTGCTCCTTTCTTAGCTAAATCCTCGATTATTGGAAACACATTTCTAAAATTGCAGGATGAACCAGTTAGTGCAAAACCTATTTTTAATCCTTCTATTGACATATTTTAAAATTTACCTCCTCTATGATATTGTAGATTGTGTCCTTAATAACCATAGCGGCAGTTACTGGTGCTACCTTTCCCGGAAGACCTAAAGCGCTTATAACCTTAATCTCCAGTTCCTTTGCAGCCTCTAAATCAACTCCACCTGGTTTTGATGCTAAGTCAATTATAATACAATCATTATCAATGCTTTTTAGCAATTCTTTGTTTAATATCATCTGGGGTATAGTATTAAAAACAATATTCATCCTTGGCAAATATGTTTTTAGCTCTCTTATGTGTATTGGAATATAGCCATAGTTCTTTATCCATGCAAGATCACTATATTTTCTTGCTTCCACATGTACATTTGCCCCAATTCCATATAGCGTCTTTGATAAAGACTTTCCAATTCTCCCATAACCTAAGACTATAACATTTGAATTATGAAGAGTAATAGGTGTTTCTTCCATTGCAATTTGAATGGCTCCTTCAGCTGTTGGTATTGCATTTAAAACCTGCATTTCTTCTCTTTCAAAATAATCGGCTGATTTAAGATTATTATTCTTTAGTTTTTCTTCATATTCAATGTTAAATTTTCCACCAACAATCATTTGCTTTTCAGACATCAAGTTAAATACCTTGTCGATTGGAATTACTTCAATTGAAAATGGGGCATTTACGTTTATATTGTCTGTAGAAAATGGCAATGGACCTACAATAACATCAGCATATTCAATTGCTTCGTCTAGTCTTACTGATTCGTATTTGTACTGCTCCAGACTGTCAAAACCATAAATACAAACAACATTTCCGTCTTTCATTAGTAATTTACCAAGCTCTAAACTTCTTTTATCTCCACCTAATATGGTATATTTTAATCCCATATTACTCCTCCTTATAGAGTTTTTCACACTGCTATATCTTATGCTAAAATGGAGTTTTCGTGAAAGTGGGACAAAAAGAGTATTGAATATACTAACAAATAAAAAAGAGACTTTAGTTTAAGTCATCTAAATTCTATATTATAATATTTTTTAAATTATTTTACAATAAATGTAACAAGAGGAAGTCTTTATGGCGACGACCCATTCACCCGAGGATTTTGAAAAATTGCTTTTTAAAATAAACTATAACCATAACATTTATCTAATAAAATTAGAAGCCCTTGACACATTGCAAAAGGCCTCTAATGATTCGCTGTTACGGTCTTCCACCTACAGGAACTTCTGGTTTTTCAGGTGTTTCCGGAGTTACTGGTGTCTCTGGTTTTTATTCTGCTACATTATTTTGCATTGCATTAGCACTTGGTGCTTTTTTATCTGAAGCAGGTGTGTCAACTGGTGAGTTTCCTTCTTGACTTCCAGCTTGTTCTGCTTTACCTTGAGCATTTTGTTCCTTTAACCCTTCATTTTCAGCTGGTTCACCATTTTCTTCTTCAGTTTGTGAATTTACAGCAGCTTCTTCAGCTCTCGCCTTGCCTTCTTCTCCCTTCGATGCTGTGTATTCTTTCATAATATCTTTGATAGAAGTTCCAGCATAATCATCCGCTTTTTCAGGATCAATCCCGAGTAAGTTAACAATGACATTATATTTACCAGGTGTCATTCCTTCAATGGCTTTTGCTGACTGTACCATTTCATAGCCAATGGCTCCAGCTGTTACTTCAGCTTTTACACCATTTTCCTCAATTTCCTCTTCCACTGCGTTTTGCAACTTTCCAGCCAACCGTTCAGCCTTATCTTCATTTTTCGCAGTAGTAGCAATCAAAATGTTACCGCCTTCTCCATCAAAATATCCCAATTCTTTAACACGTTCGACAGCCAAGGATACAGCATCCTCGATGTCTTTGTTTTTTAAATTTAGTCCTGCAAGCACTTCTTTTGCATCTTCATTAGCCGCTTCCATCCCAATGACACGTTCAAACATATTAACTTCCATCAAAATCCCAGGATTCACATCTAAACTCACATAGTAAGAAGGTGTCGCATATGTATATACACCGCCTACCAACATCATAACAAACATTGCTGCTGCCACCATGGCACTGAATCTTCCTTTTTTTCGTATTTTCGTTTCTTTCATTTTCACCACATCTCCAATCTTTAAACTTTTGCTCTTAATTTTTACGATAGTTCCATCTTCCTGTATTAATGCAGCAAATCCGTCGTTAATCTCCAATACTGTCGCTTTCATCTCATATCCTCCTCCTTGATATAGCTTAAATAATCCGAGAGATACGGATAATCCCCATGGAGTATTTCAGCTGCTGCTATTAAGTATTTACGATGACGTTCTAATATTTTTCGGGGTACACCTGCATTTTTTTCTATTATTTTAGCTGGCAATTGTTTTGAGGCACGCATCTCCTTTACCAATATAGGATTGTTCAAAATATATGATACGGCTTTGGCACAGGCCGTTTTCGTTTTACTAACCTTTGGGGAGCAATCAACTAAATCCATAAATCTAAAATCATAACTATTAAGAACTTGCGTTATAGCTTCAATTTCCAATTTCAGATTATTATCATTATATTCAACAATGGCCTCATCTTCAATCCGCTCAACCCGAATCTCCACGCTGCGTCTCCCTTGAACTCTATAGTAATCTACAAGATTTTGATGGATGATTAGTTCAGCAAACGAAATAAAACTACCCCTCTCATAATCATATTTTTTTATAGCATCAGAAAAGGCAACCAACGCAATTGCCCACTCATCGTCGTTCTTTGATATAAAATGCTTGGCTGTCTTTGAAGCAGTTTTTAATATTAAAAATTCGTGTTGCTTAATAAACGCAGATAACTTCTCGTCGTCATTCGCAACCTGAACAGCTATTTGATCAATTTCTCGCAGTACAATCACCTCCTGACATGTTTGCGACAAACTTGCCCAAGCAGCAAGTGAACAACCTAGGTTTTCTTACTGCCTATTACTCTGTAAGCCACTATAAAAAGATTAATGTGAGAGCCAAAATGTAAAAATGCCGTATTTGGCAAATACCCCATTTAATATTTCAGTTTTTAGTTTATATACAATATATACGATGACTTACCATTATTTTTTGGGGTATGCTTAAATTTCTACCCTAACTAATAAATATTTATCTATTAAAATCTAATTTATTTTTACAAAACTGCTTGAAATACGACCATCCTTTAATGATCAGAAATTCAATATCGTCATAAATAAAAATCGTTACTTCCAACAAATTGTTTACCCTTTAACACAAAAATTCCCTCAAATTTCCATTCAAGGGAATAAAACACACCAAAATATTAACATAAAAATCTATAAACCATTTAAAAAGCATCCAGATCATGGAAGAATTCAAAATGACTTCACAAAAGCTCCTGACAATGCTATCGATTATCAGGAGTTATATATTGTTTATTTATTTTATGCCATGAACAACTTGATATCATCATCAACTGTACCAATACCTGCAATTCCGAATTTCTCAACCAAGACTTTTACCACATTCGGAGATAAAAATGCTGGCAGTGTTGGTCCCAGATGTATGTTTTTTACTCCCAGATAAAGTAATGCCAAAAGAACGATCACTGCTTTTTGTTCATACCAAGAAATATTATAGGCAATCGGCAACTTGTTAATATCATCAAGTCCGAACACTTCCTTAAGTTTAAGCGCTATAACCGCCAGTGAATAAGAGTCATTACACTGACCCGCATCAAGTACTCTTGGAATTCCCCCAATATCACCCAAATTTAACTTATTATAACGATATTTGGCACAACCGGCAGTCATTATTACCGTATCCTTTGGAAGCTTTTGTGCAAATTCTGTATAATATTCTCTTGACTTCATTCTACCATCACACCCAGCCATGACGAAGAACTTCTTAATTGCACCGGATTTAACAGCATCAACAGCTTCGCTGCAAATTTCTTCCAATCTGTTTCTCATATCGTGATGCATAAACGGATTGAAGAGAAGTGGAATTGTCTGTGACTTAAATAATCCACGCGCTATATGACGAATCTTTTCCATCTGAGAATTGGAAAGAAGCGGATGTTCAAGCTCTAAACGATTTGCATGCTGAGGTGTTTCATCCAAAAGATTTTGTTCCGGACCAACGTAAGTT
>NZ_JAWQJF010000005.1:0-9881 GCF_033447055.1 Sedimentibacter sp. | reverse complement strand
CGAAAGGATAGTAAGTTCCGGATGTACCGCCGGTAGCCAAAATAAGGTTAGTTTTTTCTGCTGCGCAAGCTGTCACAACTAATGTTAATAGTAAAATTATTACTAATAAAATAGAAATTCTTTTTTTCATAAACCCTCCCATTATTTTTGATTTTTATTTCGTTTGCTTCTTATAATATTTAGGACATTCCTCCTTTATACAACATATGTTTTTTGAAACAATTTCATTACTACAATCTGCCACAAGCAAACTATAGTCTTCAAGAAAACGTATTTTGTTTCTATATTATAGCATTTTTAAAAATAATTGTAAACATAAAGATAAAGACACATAAAAATAGAAACTAAAATATAGACATATGTTTAAAAATAATATAAAATTGAACAATATAATTAATAATCAAAATAATTTATTTAAAGGAAAATCAGATATGAAAATAGTTTGCATAGGCGATAGTTTAACATATGGATTTGGGGTCAGAAGGTCTAAATCATGGACGAAATTAGCACAGGAAAAACTGGGTATGGAAATAATAAATGAGGGAATAAACGGGGACACAAGCGGCGGAATGCTGAGCAGGTTTCATAATTCTGTATACATGCAAAGACCACAGGCAGTATTAATAATGGGCGGAGTAAATGATTTGATTGTTGGAGCTGATTTAGGAGTTGTTAAAGCAAATATGATGTCCATGGCTCATCAGGCAATAGCAAAATATATTGACCCGATTATAGGAATTCCAACTAAAATTGATTTAAAAAACATAAGACAGGATTGGGATTCATTTACTGATTTTAATAAGGTAGCAAAAGAAATTGACGAATATCAGCAATGGATTAAAAAATTTTGTGCTACCTTTAATTTCAGATATATTGATTTTTATTCTGAGTTTGAAAAATCAGCAGGAGATAATGTGGAAGAACTGTATATTGACGGTTTGCATTTTAACGAGAAGGGAAATGAAATATTATCAGAAATATTCTGCCGAGAAATAAATAGTATAAAAAATAAAATATAAGGAGGGCGAACCCTCCGTTTTATTTGAAATTTTCCACTAATATTATGCTCGCAATTTGAGTGACATTCTCATATTTCTTAATTTCTTCAAGAGCAGCATCTATATTTTTTCTTTCAACTTCATGAGTTATAAATACTAATGGGGCTATTTTGTTGCCATTTTTCTGTCTTTGAACCACGGAAGCAAGGCTTATGTTATTTTTGCCGAAAATATTAGCAATGTTTGCAAGAACGCCCGGTTCATCAACAACTTCAAAGCGAATGTAATATTGTTTGAAAGCTCTGTTCGCAATTATATATTTGTTTTCATTTGATTTTTCAGCAACTAAGTTATTAGCATTTTTAGCAATAGTTATTATGTCTCCCAAAACAGCACTTCCTGTAGGAAGTGAACCTGCAC
Source organism: Sedimentibacter sp. (assembly GCF_033447055.1). Taxonomy (GTDB): domain Bacteria; phylum Bacillota; class Clostridia; order Tissierellales; family Sedimentibacteraceae; genus Sedimentibacter. The sequence continues at coordinate 8,463 of NZ_JAWQJF010000005.1, read as the reverse complement.
CTTTGCCGTAAAGCATTAATTCTCCAACAGCATTTCCTCTTAAAAATACAGCATTATATTCGTTTTTAACTGTTGACAACGGGTGACTCGCAGGCACAAAAGCCGGATGAACTCTCAATTCGATTTCATTGTCTTTTCTTAATGCGGATGCAAGAAGCTTAATATTGTATCCCAATTCTTTTGCATAATTTATATCTTCTTTTGATATTTTAGTAATTCCTTCCTTAGGAATATCATTGACTTTGATTCTTTGTCCAAATGCAATAGTAGATAATATAGCAAGTTTAAAAACTGCATCATCTCCTTCAACATCAGAAGAAGGGTCAGCTTCAGCGAAGCCTAAATTTTGAGCTTCCTTGACAGCTTGGTCATATTCTAAACCATAATCAGACATTTGAGTAAGAATATAATTTGTAGTTCCGTTGATGATTCCTATTATTTCATTAATTTCATTAGCAGCAAGGCTGTCATTCATTGTGTTAATAATAGGAATTCCACCCGCAACGCTTGCTTCATACATTAATTTAACTTTGTTTTCAACAGCTAATTGTTCAAGTTCTTCTCCGTGAGTTGCAATAAGAGCTTTATTTGCAGTAACAACATGTTTTTTGTTGTTGAGCGCTGCTTTTATGTATTCATAGGCAGGATTGATACCACCCATCAATTCCACAAGTATTTGAACATCCTTGTCATTTATTACTTCATATGCATCTGTAGTGTAAACCTCTTGAGGCAAATTTACATCACGTTTTTTACCAATGCTTTTTACAAGAACTTTATTTACAGTCAATTCTTTATTTAGAATTTTCTCTATTTTTGAATTATTAAATCCAATTATATTAATAAGTCCTGATGCAACTGTGCCCATACCCAAAATACCTAATTTAATTTTTTCCATATTTCCCTCCGCAAACTGTCTATGATATAAATACATATGTATCTTAAATAAATACTACAATAATATAACACAACTTTTTAATAAGTTCAACAAGAGATTTAAAAAATTTCAGCATATTTCAAAAAATAAAAAAACAGCAGACTATTTTATAATCTGCTGCAATCCGTGTCATCCTGAGCAATATCTACAAAATGTGTCATCCTGAGTGATAGCGAAAGATGCCCTAACCCTATTTTTCAGAGTGTTCTTTCTGAAAAATAGTGGTAGGTCACTCACAACAAATTCCCAATATTTGCGACTAGAAGGAGCTAATATATTAGCGAATGCGACTGTGTGATCTCATCTTTTGAACTTAAAACACGAGATTCTTCGGTCTCAATTTGTGTCATCCTGAGCGATAGCGAAGGATCTCATCTTTTGAACTTAAAATATTAGATTCTTCGGCTATTGTTATGGTTATATATATAAGCTGCGAAAATCGAAGTAATAGGAATAGCGAACAAAATACCCATACTTCCTATTATTGCCTGAATAATTTCAAAAACAATCATTTCCAAATTAAACAACAGCAGGACGTTTTTATAATTAACTACAAGAAGCAACACTACAGATAATGAACTTCCAATATAAGCTAATATTAAAGTATTTGACATTGTTCCTATAGCATCCTGCCCAATATTAAATCCTGATTTAAGCATTGTTTTAAAACTTTTGCTATCCATGTTTTCTGCCAATTCATTCAGTGCAGAAGCAATTGACATGGATACGTCCATAACAGCTCCAAGAGACCCAATCACTATGCTTCCCCAAAGTATTGCTTTTAGATCAATTGGATTTTCTGTATTAACCATTAAAAGAAACATTGAATCTTCATCAATTAAACCGGTTAAGTTTAAAATGTTACTGATAAATAAAGCTAAAAGACCTGCAATCAGAAGTCCTCCTAAATTACCGACAATTGCACACAGCGTTTTTTTATTTGCACCGTTTAATGTTAATAAGCTCATGAATATAATGAAAATACTTACTACAATTGAGGATAGATAAATATTATTTCCTTTAAGAATGGAAGGAACATAGACCATAAATATAGCAAGACACGTTAAAACAAGAGAGATAATTGTATTTACACCTTTTTTTCTGCCAAATAAAATTATCATTGCAAAAAAACTTATCAGTAACCATATCAGGATACTGCTGCGGTCATATTCGAGAAAAGTCCATTCTTCTCCTTCACCATCTCTGGAAATAAGCGATGATATGATAATATTGTCTCCTACTTCAATTTCCTTTGGATTAGCCGCAATGATTTCATCAATATATTGATTTGCTTCAACAGTAGTGCCTTTAAGTTCATCGTTTTTTATTTCTGCCATAAATTTAATGGTTATAGTAGAAAGAGTTTCGAAACCGTAGTCAAAACTTTCTTCGGTTCTATCTTCAATAGAAATAATCTTTGCCTTGTATGATTTATCGTAATTCTGTTCGTCTAAATCAGGTTTGCTTACACTGTAACCAACTACAATAAATGCAATTGAAAACAATATTGTTACAATATAAATAATTGTGTTCTTATAGGACTTGTTGAAATTTTTAAGCTGCATAATTCACCTCGTATGTAAGTTAGTTTTCTCCAATAGTATAACATAAAAACAGAAAGATTCAATGAAAATGTAAAATATCGGAATTAAAAGAGACACCCTATCCTTAAATTGTGATAGGGTGTCCATTCTTATAACATATTGAATAATTTTATTATCTTGGGCAGTGAGGATGATGGCAATTATTTTCTAATGCATCCGACAACAATTCATACAAACATTCATAAACACAGAAGCATCTATTGTTTACTCTTCCAGCACAAGGGTTGTTAGAGCAAAGAGCGTCAGACAACAATTCTAACAAACATTCATATACACAATCACAGTCACATTCTATACAATTGTGACATCTTCTTCTGTTTTCAACACCAGCAACATTACCATTATTTGTTTTACTCATAAATAACACCTTTTTATATAAAATTTTTTGAGGCAAGCTCATTATTATCATATTCTACATGTATTAAAGTGTGACAACATGTCTTATAAATTTGTCGTCATGAAAATATTTGTAATCCTGAAAATTATTGTCATCCTGAACATTATGTCATCCTAAAAATTCTGTCATCTGAGCGTTAGCGAAGGATCTCATCCTTTCTGTCATCCTGAATAAAGCGAAGGATCTCATCTTTTTTTGTTTGCAATTATCATCTATCGTGTTATAATGTATGAGCAAAATAAAATTCAACAAAATATTACATAACTTTTATAAATCATGGGGGAATAAAAGTGAAAGCCAATAAAGAAAAAACAAAACGAGAACCTATTAAAATAGATTACGAAAATAAAAAACTGTCAGTATTTTATTTTTTACCACTCCTGTTAATCGCAGGGGTAGTTCCGCTTATAGTATATGCCAAATATATAGACCTTTCAGGAACAACACAAGCCTTGTATTGGACAGGCCAGCAGCAATATCTGGATTTCTTCAGCTATTGGAAATCAAGCTGGGTAATAGCACTCACAGCAATCGCACTTATATTTTATATCATACTATACATGCAGAAAAAATTACCTCTCAAAAACCTAAAACAATATTACATTCCACTAGGAATATATGCAATATTTGTAATAATATCAACTATCTTTGCAATAGATACACAAACAGCTCTCTGGGGTTTTGTAGATATGTACCAAGGTATGTTTGTGCTTCTAAGTTATGTTCTCGTAACTTTCCTTACAATTAATTTTATTAACAATGAAAGAGATGTGAATTTGTTTGTCAATGCCTTTTTATTTCTAATGATAGCAGAAGGCATAATAGGAATAACACAATATTTCGGATTTGATTTCTTTCAAACAGACATTGGGAAAAATCTTATATTGCCGAACAATCTTAAAGTTGATGATTTGTCTTTTTCTTTTGGACCAAAGACGATTTACGGTACACTGTTTAATACAAACTTTGTAGGAAGCTTCGCTGCATTGATGCTTCCGTTGTCGGTTGCATTTCTTTTAGGAGCAAAAACAACCCAAAAAAGAATTATCTCAGCAATAGCTGTTGTTTTAATGATATTTGTCTTGATAGGATGCAATTCAAGGGCAGGATATTTAGGTGTTGCAGTAACTTTTGTATTTGCTGTATGGCTATTTAGAAAGGTTATAATAAAACATTGGATTGGATTTGTAGGATTAGTTATAATTTTTGCGTTAGTATTAGTAGGACTTAACAATGTTTCTGAAGGTAGAATATTTACCAGATTAAAAACTTTAAATTTAAAAGAACAAATTGAAGCTGTCAAGGCTGTAGCTAATGATGAAACAAAATTCAAATTCGAAGATATTATTTTAGAGAAAAATACTTTTGCTATAAAAACAAATTATGAAACATTAAATTTTAAAATAGATGAAGATAAATTATATTTCCTTGACGAAAATAGTAATGAATTAGAAATTACAACAAAAGGAAAAGAAATAACAATAAATGATAAAAAATATGCAGGATATAAAATTACAATTGCAGGCAATTATCCTGGAGTTACTGTAAATAGAGCAGGCAGGAATTTCAATTTTTATTTTACAAATGATGGAGTTAAGTTGTTAGGTTCAGGTGGAAGAATAACAGAACCTGTGGTAGCAGACACGTTCAAACCATTAGACGGATTAGAAAAATTAGCATCAAATAGAGTTTATATATGGGGAAGAACACTTCCGTTGTTAAAGAGCTATGTTTTAAAGGGTGCAGGTTCTGATAATTATCCAATAGTTTTTCCGCAGGATGATTTTATTGGTAAATTAAGTGCAGGTATGGAGATGAACACAGTAGTTGATAAACCACATAATCTTTATTTGCAAATTGCTACAAACACCGGTGTTTTATCTCTTTTATCATTAATAGGATTATGGGGCATATATATTGTTAGCGGTTTAAAATTGTACAGCAAAATAGTATTTGATTCATTAGAAAAATATATAGGAGCATCGTGCTTAATAAGCATTATTGGATACTTATCAGCCGGAATGTTTAATGATAGTGTGGTAAGTGTTGCACCTATTTTCTGGATTTTATTAGGTTTGGGTATAAGCATTAATTTTAGGCTTAAAAGTAAGATTTCTTAGATATAAAACGGGGGACAAAATGTCAAATGCATATAATAAGTTATATAAATTATTAAATAAATATCGAAAATATATATTAATTATGATAGATACTATAATTGCAGTGGTTTCATTTTTATCTCCTCATATCATAAGTGGTATACATCCAGATAAAATAGAATGGTTTAAGAATACCTGGTATATATATACGATTATTTACATCAGTACATTTATAATAATGGGAGTTTATAAAAATATCTGGAGATATGCAGGCATACAAGATATTTATAAATGTTTGCAAGCTTCAGTTATTGCAAATTTATTATTCTTAATATTTACAAAATCATTCAATATTTTTATCAGGTATTATGTATATATAGTGGCTTTTTTTGTAACAAGTTTTTGTACGATGGCAATAAGGGTAGTGTATAGGGCGGTGCTGATTATTGGTGACAGAAATACTAAGAAATTAAGTCTTTATACAAATATCATGATAGTTGGAGCAGGACAGGCAACAGTAGCTATACTAAATGAAATCAGCAGAAATAATCCAAATAATTATATGGTAAGATGCATAGTTGATGATGATGAAACTAAAATAGGCAGGAGCATTAACTCTGTGCCGGTTGTATCTTTAACAGATAAGATACCAACAATGATAAATAAATACAACATAGAAGAAATAATACTGTCAATTCCTTCTATTGACAAGGATAATAAGAAGCGTATACTAGACATATGTGCAAACACAAGGTGTAAACTTAAGATTTTACCCGAAGTTTACAGTCTTATAACCAATGGCAACAATATTATGGATAAAATCAGAGAAGTCCAAGTAGAAGATTTACTAGGCAGAGAACCAATTGATTTGGATTGTACTTTAACAAAAAAATATATTCAAGAAAAAACAATACTGGTGACAGGTGGAGGAGGTTCTATTGGTTCCGAACTCTGCAGACAGATTTCTTCTTATTCACCAAAAAAACTAATTATCTTAGATATTTATGAAAACAATGCCTACAACATCCAGCAGGAATTAATCAGAGCTTATGGAAATAAATTGGATATAGAAGTAGAAATAGCTTCTGTAAGAGATAAAAACAAATTAAATCAGATATTTGAATTAAAAAAAATAGATATAGTATTTCATGCGGCAGCTCACAAACATGTTCCTCTTATGGAAAAAAATCCTGAAGAAGCTATAAAAAATAATGTTATAGGAACATATAATGTAGTTCAAGCAGCTCACAAATATAATGTAGAAAAGTTTGTGCTTATTTCTACAGACAAAGCAGTTAATCCTACAAATGTTATGGGAGCAACCAAGAGGATTGCCGAAATGATTATACAGTCCTACAACAGACATAGTGAAACTGATTTTGTAGCTGTTCGATTTGGTAATGTGCTTGGTAGCAACGGTTCTGTTATTCCATTGTTTAAAGAGCAAATAAAAGAAGGTGGACCTGTAACTGTTACTCACGAAGAAATAACTAGGTACTTCATGACTATACCTGAAGCAGTTCAACTAGTCCTTAGAGCTTCATCAATGGCAGAAGGCGGAGAAATATTTGTTTTGGATATGGGAGAACCCGTTAAAATTAAAGATTTAGCTTACAATTTAATTAAGCTGTCCGGATTAGAACCAGAAGTAGATATAGAAATTGAATATACCGGACTTAGACCTGGAGAAAAACTATATGAAGAATTGTTAATCAGTTCTTCTGAAAATCAGGTTAAAACAAGTATTGACAAAATATTTATTGAAACACCTAAAGAAATAGATGAATATGAACTTTTTGAATTAATTAAGGAATTAGAACAAGCAGCTCACGATATTGACATTGAAACAATATTAATATTGATAGGGAAGTTAGTACCCACATATAAAAGGACGATAAACGAAAAATGTTCGGAAGGCATAGTTTAATATAAGTTATGAATAAATTGATAGATAAAGTTAGGAGTTTATAATGAACGAAAACAAAAATAACATTCAATATTACGAAGATGAAATTGATTTAAAAGAGCTTATTATGGCTTTGTGGAAAAGAAAAAAGATGATTATAAGCATTATTTTAGTATTTGCATTATTAGCAGGGGTGATTAGCGTGTTTATGATATCTCCTGTTTATGATACAAAATTAAACATAGTTATAAACATGCCAGAAGCTTATACTACAAGATACGGCGAATATAAATTGCCTATTACCACGAATGAGCAATATATTAACTTAATCACCAGCAATGATATCCTTATTAATACTATAGAGGACATGAAATATGATTCTGAAGTATCACTTGATAACTTAAAGAAAAAAATTGCTATCAGCAAGACTGACACAAAAACAAATACTGTTCAAAATAGCTTTGAGGTTACTGTTTCTGCTAATAATCCAGAGGAATCATTAAAATTAGCACAAACATTGTATGATAATTATATAGAGTTTATAGATGTAATGACTAAAGAAAGAACTATAAGTTATTTTATAAATAACTTTAGCATGAACATAAAATCATCAGAAAATCAATTGGACAGAGTTAGAGAAATTTTAAAGAGCAATGAAGAGTTATTAGCTGAAACACCTCAGATAATAGCAAATAGTGATGCTAATTTGGAAATTCAAACAGAATTAACATCTAACAGTGATTATGTTGTTCCTGTTGATGCGGTAAATCCAAATTATATTAAAATTGAAAATGACATTATTGGAAATAAGCAATCCATAAATAGTATTGAAAATAATATAAGGATGAATAATCGGTATATAGATGAGCTTAATGTAGAAAAGCAAACTCTTAATAAATATTATGAAAACGGACAAGCTGAAAAACTTGAAGTAAGTGTCATAGGTGTTGTAGAAACTAGTGTTTATTTGCCATCACCACCTGTAGCTCCAACACATAAAACAAGTCCAAGCAATGCATTAAATACAATAATTGGTGCAGTAATTGGTGGAATGTTGGGTGTTATGGTAGCGCTGTTCATGGAATATTGGTTTAAAGAAGCTTGATTGGATGCATATGGCGACGTGAGCATGGTTGCTTATGCAAGATATAGACTAAACAACGATTTGGTTAAAACATACATACCAAGTATAATCTAAATGATGAAGGGAGTGATCTTGTGAAAAAGAAAAATGATATTGCAATTCGTTCGAGTGCAGCAGAGTACCTTACATATATTGCGGCAACAGGTGATGATTCTCAAAGCTTTGAAATGAGATATGAAGACGAGAACATTTGGCTTACGCAGAAGATGATGGCTACACTATATGATGTTTCGGTATCAGCAATAAATCAGCATATAAAAAAAATATATGACGATAATGAGCTTACACCTATAGCAACTATTAAGAATTTCTTAATAGTTCAAAAAGAAGGGAACAGTTACAGCAGAAATTACTAAAGCTCATGCAGAGAGTGAAT
>NZ_JAWQJF010000004.1:0-11836 GCF_033447055.1 Sedimentibacter sp. | reverse complement strand
GTTTTCGATTATTTGTCTTTTTTCATCAATACCAGGCGCAATATTCATTGCAGCATCTGTAATAATTAATAGTTTATGATATTTTTCTATTGAAAAAACTGCAGCATGGCTCAATACATTACCAGTTCTAAGTCCTATTTCTTTGTCAAGCACAGCTTTTAAAATAATGGATGTATCTATCAATCCTTTCATAACTATATCTGCTTTGCCGCTGCTTACAAGTGCTACTGCTTTCCTTGCTGCCTCATTTCCATCTTTCTCATCAATAATCTCGATATTATTAATATCGAAGTTTATTTTTTTTGAAATATCTATTATTTTATCCTTGTCTCCAACTAATACAGGAACACATATATTTTCATTTACAGCTGCTTTCACTGCTTTTAATACTTCTTCATCCTGAGCAAACGCTACTGATATTTTTTTGGCACCTTTTTTCTTAGCCAAATCTAAAATTTCTTCAAACTTTTTCATTATTTCACCTCGCACATTATATATAAGCAATTATCGTGCCAACTTTTCATGAACGCAAAAAAAAAGTTAAATAATGAAAATTCAATATCTAACCTTTTTTTACAATTTAATTGACTTTCTGTGAAATTTAATACTGCAGTCATTTGCGTGCAATATTTTGCAAGAGCGCTATTTGTGCAATATTTTGCAAGTTCTACTCTATTCCGTACTTCTCCATTTTATAATACAATGACCTTATGGAAATGCCTAACACTTTCGCAGTCTTCGTTTTATTTCTATTAAGCGTAATATAAACATTGCTAATATATTCCGATTCCGCTTTTTCTATAATTTCACTTAAATTAATGATATTCTCATTTTTTAACATAGCACCATTATTTATATGAACCTTTTTATTAGAATATAAATGAGGCAAATGTTCAGTTTGTATCACCTTTTCATTTATATTCATATTAATTATCGACCTTCCTACAACGTTTTCTAATTCCCTCACATTTCCAGGCCATTCATGATTAACTAAAATTCTTAATGCTTTATTTGATATGTCTACAATATTTCTTCCGTAATCATCATTAAATTTAACGATGAAGTTCTTGACTAAAATAGGTATATCTTCTTTTCTTTCCCTAAGAGGTGGAATAAATATTGGTAGTATGCTCAACCTATAAAATAAATCTTCTCTGAACTTACCTTCTTCCACTGATTTAATCAAATCAGCATTTGTTGCGGCTATTACTCTAACATCAACAGCAATTGTCTTGTTGCTTCCCACTCTCATTATTTCTTTTTCTTGAAGAACCCTAAGAAGTTTTGCTTGCGTATTCATACTTATTTCTGATATTTCATCTAAAAATATAGTACCTTTATTCGCTTCTTCGAAAAGCCCCTTTCTTCCACCTTTTAAAGCACCTGTAAATGAGCCTTCTTCATATCCAAACAATTCGCTTTCCAAAAGCGAATCCGAAAGCGCAGCGCAATTTACGCGTATAAATTTATTGTAATTCCTGCTGCTTTGAGCATGTATGGAATTTGCAAACAATTCTTTTCCAGTACCGCTTTCTCCCCTTAACAATACTGTCGCAGGAACCTTTGCAGCTTTTTCTATCATAATTTTTACTTCCCTGATTACTGCCGAATCTCCAATAATATCTTCCGGTTTATATTTATATGTGAGCTCTCTTAATTTTTTTTCCGCTTCTTCAAGTTTATCTGTTAAATCTTTAATTCCGGACATATCATGAAGCACTGCCACGCTGCCTTTCATAACACCGTTAACTATAATCGGAGCTGCTTGAGCTACAACAGTTTTTCCGCTTGGTCTTATTTTAAGCTTTGTGTTTTGAACAGGTTTCTTTGATGTCAAAACTTTCATATGAAGGCTTTCGCCTTCTTCGATGTCATACAATGCGTCTTTTCCAATAACATCATCATATTCAAGCCCTGTTATTTTCGTATATGCAGGATTAACCAAAATGTGTACACCTCTTTCATTTACAACACTTATGGCATCCTGTGTTGCAAGAAAAACGGCCTGAATCATTCCTTGATAATCCATAGTATTTATTTCATAGTTTGTATTTTCCATCCCCGCCTCTTTCCCGAAGAATTTTTCGTTATCTTTTGTCTAAATATTAATCGTACGTTTCTACCTCGGTATTTAATGCTTTCTCAATTACTTCGACATTAACTGAATCTTTGCTAAGAGTGATACTTTTGAATGATTCTTCCGTAACGCATTCGATTGAAATAGTATTTTGTCCTACTGCCGCTTCTGCTAAGTTTGCGCTAAGAACTAAATCACTTTTTTTCAATGCATTTACAATACTTGATGTTCCAGAAACAGTAACCGTAATTTCTTCATTTTCTGTGAGATTAATTTGTCTTCCTTCTTTAAGATTAATAAACTGAATATCAGAAGATGTAAAAACAAGTTCTTTTTCGATAACTTTTTCAACAGCAGCATTTACAACCGGTGTTGTTGTTAAATCTAAAATTGTCAATCCGTCAGTATTTAATATTTCTTTAGATGAAAGTATATTATTAAATGCTCCTGTTATATCTAATTCTTCTAAATTTAATTCCTTTATAGTATCTAAAATATCCTGTCTTGCTGCAATTCTTACTTTTTCCGGTTTTACAGTAACATTAACAAGCTGGTAGCCTTCATCAGGTGTGCCTGTAACAGATGGTATTAAGTTTACATATTTTGTAGGATAAACCGGAACCGAAACTTCAACATTACTTATTGGAACTGACATGAATATTTCTGTATCTTTTCCATCATAAATTCTCACAGGAACAGTTTTAACTATGTCTTCTTTAGCTCCATCAACATTTACAGTTGCAACTGCCAGATTAGCTGAATTAACCACACTTCTTGGTCCGGTAATTTTAACAGATGAGATATTTAGAGAAGCTAAAGATTTATAATAATTTTCTGACAGTGTTCCTTCAAATTGAACTGTAACATCCATGACTCTTGATATTATACTTTCAATATTACATGCTATTTGAGAAGGGTGATTACTTATAATTTCAACATTGCTTGGACCTATCACTTCTATATTAGCATTAGTAATACCTTCACCATATCCCAAGACATCAATATATGCAGAAAAGTCACTCTTACTTATCTTTTTTAATTCCTCTATAGTACCTTTTACTTTAACATTTACTGTAAGATTATCCTTGTCTGTGTTCATCATAACAAGATTTGAATTTGAAAGCGCAGGCAAATTTCTTATGGTGACCGGAATACTTGTATAATTATTTTCATACAATGGATTTGTTTCAACCATTATTACCATCCACAAAATTACCGATACAATAAGACAAGTAATTTGAATAATTAATTTATCGTTTTTTATCTTCATTACGGTTTCTCCATTTATCAATTAAATTTACTTTATCATTATCCATATAAATACCAGCAAGCAAATTCTGCAATTCTTCTATCTGAATATTTCTATAAAGTCTTCCTTCAACCGCATATGAAATATAGCCTGTTTCTTCTGAAACAATCAATGCTATGGCATCAGACTTTTCAGTCATTCCTATAGCTGCTCTGTGTCTTGTGCCTATATCTTTGCTCAAGAGATTATTTTCTGTAAGCGGCAAAAAACAACCCGCAGCCCTTATAGTATAATCCTTGATTATTACAGCTCCGTCATGAAGTGGTGTGTTAGGAATGAATATATTAATCAACAACCCACTCGAAATATTTGCATTCAGCTTTGTTCCACTATCTGTAATATCAGTCAGCCCTATTTTTTTTTCAAATATGATTAGAGCTCCTATTTTTTGTCTTGCTAACGAAGATGTGGCTGATACAATTTCTTTAATTACTTGTTCGGATGTTTGGGTATTTTTTTCATAACTCGACAAAGAAAAAGACGTTCTTCCAAGATATTCAAGCGCCCTCCTGATTTCCGGCTGAAATACAACTACAAGTGCAATTACGCCAACTTGAAATGTGTGATCTAAAATATATTTCACCATGTACAGATGAAATATCTGTGATATAGGTATCAATGCGACTAAAAGAACAATACCCTTCACCAGCTGCTTCGCTCTCATATCACGAATCAATAAATATCCATGATACAATACATAGTAAACAAGCCCAATATCAACTATACTGTTTAATCCAATGTTCGACAAAATTAATTTAATTTGCTCCATTCCACCACTTCCCCAAAGTTTCTGCTAATTACTTCATTTTACTACTCGCCATTCATTTGAGCCATTGTATCGCTGTAGGATCTGTTCATTCTTGATTTCGAATTTTCATCCAATTCATTACTTTCTACATAATCCATAATTGGAACTACTATATGTTCGGTTCTTCCGTCTTCAGTTGTACCCTTATAAACCCACAATGGTATATAATCGATATTTTTAATTAAAATTTCACCTGTTTCACCTTTTTTTTCTATATCAATGTCGATTATAACACCATCTTCGGTATATTTTGATAATGATTCTGTCATACCGTAAGGTACTAAAGTTTCAACTCTTTGGTTTGATAAAAAGTTTCCCATTGAAAATGCTACAAATTTTGTTCTACCTTCATATTCCAATATTTTAGTTGGTTGTATAACATGAGGATGACTTCCTAATATTATATCAACCCCTTCTTTAAACAACATGTCAGCTAAATTTTCCTGTTCCTGTGTTTGTATTCTTGAATATTCATTTCCCCAGTGAAGATAAGCTATCACAACATCCGCATTTTGCTCTTTAGCATATGCTATATCCTCTTTTAATTTTGTTTCATTAATGATATTTATCATAGTATCTAAATCTTCCGGTGATAAAAGCGAATCCAAGCCATTTACCATCTCAGTATAAGATAAAAAAGCAATCTTGATACCTTTTACGTCTTTAATTAAAACTCTGCTTTCAGGTTTTTTAATATAAGTGCCTATACTATCCATGCCCCTCAATTTGATTTGTTCGACAGTCCTTATAATTCCTGCTTTTCCGGTGTCCAGGCTGTGGTTGTTTGCTGTAGATAACACATCGAAACCGGCATCTTTAATTGCATCTAAAACCTCATCGGGTGCGTTAAACAACGGATAACCTTGATAAGCATAATTTTCGTTTCCGGCAGTTGTTCCTTCAAAATTAGCCATAGCCAAATCCGCTTCTTGAAATATACTTTTTACTGCTTTAAAACTATTTGTAAAATCATATGTTCCTGTTAAAGAGTTATATGCTCCATCAATTTGTGACGGATGAAACATTATATCTCCGGTTGCTTTTATATTTATGGTAACATCAGGAATTGGCTCTGGTTCTTTTTCCGTTTCTGACACTGTCTCTTGTTCAAGCATTTGCTGTTCTTCGTTTGACAAAATATTGTCTTCAGGAACCTTTATATTATTTGTAATTCCTTTTACTGCAAAAGCAGCTGCCGTTATGCCAAATATTACTACTAAACCCAATAAGGATACACGTATTCTCTTTTTTCTAAGTCTAGCTTTTCTGTTCATCTATTACCTCTTGAATTTAATTTCACACTTTAATTTTAACTTAGTGTGAAAGATTTTGCAATAAGTTAATTATTAAAAAACACTTAATTTTAACCTCATGTTCATTAATTATATCTTGGTTTTATTAAAGCTTCTTTTCCAAAACCAATTAAATCATATCTCTTTTCTTTTGTTAAAGCTTTTAATACTAAATCATAGTTTTCCTTTTTATTGTATTGAAGCAATGCTCTTTGCATCTGTCTTTCTTCTTTATCTTTGGGAACATAAACATCTTCGCCCGTTAAAGGATTGAATCCTGTATAATACATACAAGTTGACATAGTTCCGGGTGTTGGATAGAAATCCTGCACTTGTTTAGGAATATGTCCCATATCTCTAATATACTCAGCTAATTCAATAGCATCTTTCATATGAGAACCAGGGTGTGATGAAATAAAATAAGGCACAATATATTGTTCTTTACCTATTTCCTTACTGATATCATCGAATTTTTTTACAAATTTATTATACAAAACTATTGAAGGCTTACCCATCAATCTTAAAACCGATTCAGAAACGTGTTCCGGTGCAGTCCTGAGCTGTCCACTGACATGATATTTGCACAACTCCTCTATAAAATCATCATTACTATCATATATTACGTAATCATACCTTATGCCTGATCTTACAAAAACTTTTTTTATTCCCTCAACTTTTCTAATCTTTCTTAATAGCTCCAAATAATCCTTATGGTCTACTATAAGATTTTTGCACTTTTGAGGTGTAAGACATTCCTTATCTATGCACGCCCCATATATTTCCTGTTTTTTGCATGCTTTTATTCTAAAGTTAGCAGTAGGACCTCCAACGTCATTAATGTATCCTTTAAAATCTTTATCCTTTTTCATTTTTTCAACTTCGCTTAATATTGATTCATGGCTTCTTGCCTGAACAATCCTTCCCTGGTGAAAATTAAGTGAACAAAAATTGCATCCTCCAAAACATCCTCTAACACTGGTAATGCTGAATTTTATTTCATTTAATGCAGGTATTCCTCCAAAATCTTTATAAACAGGATGATAATCCATCATATAATCCAAATCATATACATCATCAAGTTCTTCCGTTGACAAAGTTTCCATTGGTGGATTTTGCACAACATATACTGTGTCATATTGTTCAATAAGTGTCTTTCCTGATTTAGAATCTGTATTTTTGTATTGAATTTTAAAACTTTCTCCATATTTTTGCTTAGAAGTTGAAACTTCAGCAAAAGAAGGAAGAATTATCGGTTCATATGGTCGCTGCCTATCTTTTGTTTTATAAACAGTTCCATTGATAAATGTAATTTCTTCTATTGGAATTCCTGAATCAAGAGCTTCTGCTATTTGTATTATTGCTTTTTCTCCCATTCCGTAAACTAACAAATCTGCACCCGAATCAAGCAATACCGATCTTTTTACACTGTCGCTCCAATAATCGTAATGGCTTAATCTTCTTAAACTTGCCTCAATTCCGCCGATAATTATTGGAATATGCTTATATGCTTCTCTGATTCTGTTAGAATAAACAGTTACTGCCCTGTCAGGTCTGAAATTTGCTTTGCCTCCAGGAGAATAAGAATCCGTTCTTCTTTTTTTCTTAAATGTCGTATAATGGTTTACCATTGAATCTATATTTCCTGAGTTCACAAGAAATCCCAGCCTCGGTTCTCCCAAAACTTTAAAAGAATTTATATTCTTCCAGTCAGGCTGAGCAATTATACCAACTTTATAGCCATATCTCTCCAATAGTCTCGATAAAATCGCCGCACCAAAAGAGGAATGATCAACATAAGCATCTCCTGTTACAAAAACAAAGTCACATTGATCCCATCCTCTTTTTTTCATATCGTCTTTATTTATAGGTAAAAAATCCATACTTCCTCCGTCATACTAACTTACTTATTCTGATTATACCATTATTTCGCAAATTAAAACAATATAAATAATATAACGCTTCTACTGTTATTATCGAAAAAAATAAAAAAATAAATAGGAGAATTGTTATCTCCTATTTAAAAAATTAAATTTATTCATTCTTCTATTATACAATCACTTCAACTGAGTCGCCATTTGCAAGTCCTGCAGCATTTCCTTCTTCAACATCAAGATGCATATCTAATGCATATTCAGGATTAACTCTTATTAATACATTTTCAAAAATTAATCCCCTTGGACCACCAACTTTTACAGATACAATATCTTTATCTTTTAGGCCGTATTTTTCTGCATCAGTTGTATGCATATGAATATGTCTTGAAGCTACAATTACGCCTTTTTCTAATTCTACTTCACCTTTTGGTCCAACAAGTTTAATCCCCGGAGTTCCTTCTATTTTTCCAGAATCTCTTATCGGAACTTCTGTTAATCCCAAAGTAAATCCATCAGATAGTGAAATCTCAACTTGTGTTTCTTTTCTTGCTGGTCCTAAAATTCTTACACCTTTAATGGTTCTTTTTGGTCCTACTAAATCAACCTTTTCATCACATGCAAACTGCCCTGGTTGGCTTAAATCTTTGATTGGTGTTAATTCATGACCTTCACCAAATAATATATCTATATGTTCCTTGCTTAAGTGAACATGTTTGTTTGATAAACCTACTGTTACTTTAAAACTCATGTTATCCTCCGTAGTATAATATTTTCTAAAAAAATTATAATATACAACAAAAATAATATCAACTGCTAAATTGACTTTTTTTAAATTAATTCAAATATTTAATTTTTTATATCTTTTTCATATTTTTTATACCAGAAAAAATATGAAATGCTTATAACAGCTAATATGGCGAAATAATAAAATGTATATTTTGTAATATAATTACCTTGCAATATTTTTGATAAGATGTAGAAAAAAATTGCTGCTAATACATATATTAATGTCTTTTTTTTATCAAAAACGTTATTTTTGACTTTTGTCTTATTGCCTTCCATATTTTTTCCATCTAAAATTTTATTATAAAAATATCTATTGTCCGGTAAAATATTATTTTTCTCCATTAATTTCAAAAAACTATTTAAGTCAATTAAATTAATTTCAAGTTTATCTTTGAATTTTTCAAGAATAGTATTTGCATCTTCACTTAATAAACTAGTATAAACCAACAATCCCTTTCTTATGTTGTTTTGACTCATATAAGAAATCATGTTTCTTAAATCTAATTTTTCAACTTCAATTTCTTCATTTAGTTTGAATATTTTTATGCAATAAATAATACCCTTATTTTCAGCTAAATACATGTGTCTGCCTTTATTAGCAAAATTATTCCATCCTTCTTTCTCAAGTAAAAATCCTGTTAACATTTCAAAATCTTTATTATTCATTTCGTTTAATTTATTTTTTAAATACTCCATTTTTGTTCGTGATATTATCTTTTCTTCTCCTTCTTCTTTTTTGCGACTGATATTTAACTTATTCATTAAAGTAAATACAACAAAAACCTGTACAGAAATTAAAATTGCCAAAATAAAATCAACAAACAATAAATAAATAACCAAAAATACAATTATACTCAAAATAATTTTATAAAGCATCAAATCAGTTCTGTAACTTAAGTAATTTCTAGTTCCCAATGCTTCCTTTATGAATATTTTGTTAATATTATTCTCTTTTAGCATAAAATCACCTCTTTGCAATTATTTCCAATTTGTTTAAATTTATGCAATAAAAAAACTGCCTTATAGACAGTTTTTATTCTTAAATACTGTTTACTGCTCGTTCAAGTTTATCCAGATACTTTATCGGAAAATATGCCAACAGCTCTTTAAATTGTTCTACAGTAAGTCCTTGTGTAGATGTATATATTTTTATTTTTTCATCCAAACTTGCATTAATAAATTCTTCTTTGATTTCTTCGAATTTTTTTTCCATCGTTCTCCTCTTATACACTTTATGGTATTAATATGTTGCAGGCGAAGTAATACATATAAATTCTGTCTTTCCTTCAGAAGGATTAAATAATTTATGAGGTACATTTGAACATATGTATATACTGTCACCTTCTTCGATTATTTCATTATAATCAGTAAAGTTCGCTATCAATTTTCCTTTTAATATTATTACACATTTATCAGAATCTATTATAATAAATTTTTCACTTTCCCATTTTCCAGAATTTAATGAACTTTTATAAACAGCTACTTTCATTTTGTTTTTGTGTTCATTTCCGACGTGAATAAGGAATTCAAGTTCCATATTATTTTCTGGAATCCAAAATCTTTGTCTATCTTCTTTTCTTGTTACAACTACATTGCTGCTTTCATCTAAAAAATAATATGGTGACACATTTAAAACTTTACAAATTTTACTTAAAGCCGATAACGACGGTTCTATTATATTTCTTTCAATCTGAGAAATGTAACTTGAAGTAAAACCTGATTTTTCAGAAAGATCATCTATTGTCATTTCATAAAATTTGCGTAATTTTCTAACCTTATTGCCATCCATACCAATACTCCATATTTCAATCAATAGAATGATATTACTCCAATATAAACCAATAGTCAATAGAATTCTGCGTTTTACACTTATCCGTTTTATCCTTTCTTAATCCTTTAAATGCAGGTTGCCACAAGCAACTATACTTTCTAATTTTGCTATTTGCATAACAAAAAGAGGTAACTATTAAAGCTACCTCATCTATCTTTTTTCTCGCTGCTGTCAAATAAATTTTGAAAATTGTCATCCTTTAGCCCAAACACGGCTCTTGCACTTTCTGCTTGTGGATTGTGTTTAATGTTTTTAGAATGGAATTTTCCATCCTCTTTTTTATTATTTTTTGTACTTTTCATTTTATTATCTGACATATAATTTCTCCTTAAGTAGTTTTTATTATTATGTCAGCTTTGCCATGTCCATATGCATAATTAAATGAATATAATCAATAATTTTATCAATCTCATATATGAAACTTTAGTTAACACTTGCTTGTTGAGGGATTTTTACTGCTTTTGTAACAGGCTTCCATATTACTTGTGCCAGGTAAAAATCAATCATGCTATGAACTACTGTCCCAACCCCGACAAGAAGTATAACTGATGTTACAAATCCCTTTGCATAGTAGCCTGAGCTCATGTTATTTCCAAAATAAAATGGTATTACTACAAGCACTTCACACAAACCGTGTATTAAGCCGATTCCAAACGAAAAAAGCTGTGCCGATTTTATTGATTTAATAATATCTGGATGTTTTTTCAAAATTAAAGATCCAATAACAGCAAATATTACATGTGATGCTGCACGAAAAACTATAACAATCGGAAATCCTGCCAACAAGAATCCCACTGCTGTTCCAACAGAAACAAAAATTGCAGTAGTTGGAGAAATAAACATTGCTATAAATATAGCTACATGACTTGCAAGCGTAAATGACGCAGGTTCCATAGTGATTTTAATAGGTGATATTATTGGTATTATTATTCCTATTGCACAAAGAAGCGCTGAAATTACCATTGAATTAAGTTTATTATTCCTTTTCATTTTAAATTCCTTTCCAAACTGTATTTATGTCTTGTCTTGTGTCTTGACACATATCTACATCATTATAGTAAAGTCTTACTATTCTGTCAATGTTTATTTTTGTTCTAAAATTATATTCTTATTTTTCAACGCTTTCATTATTCTATCGAAAGTATCGTCATCTTTACATTTAATTGTATGAAGATGAATTCCACCTGTCAATCTCATTAAAGGCTGCGCTTGGTTATTTTCAACTTTTTTCAAAAACAAATCGGCATCATAACGTGAAGATATATGAAGCTGCCCTACAATTTGTCCATATATGGGATGCTCAACCGTGACATCTAACAAAGTCCCGCCATTATCTACAACTGTATAAAGTTCTTCTGCCATATTAATATCATCATGACAACATGCGATTGTGTATTTTTTTTCATTTTTCTCCACTTCTCCATTAATTATATATCCTCTCGGAGTGGCAGATATTTTAATGCCTGAAGCACGCATAAGTGCTATATCACCGACTATTATCTGACGGCTAACAGAAAATTTTTTAGCAAGTGCTGTTGCAGTAATAGGTTCAATATTATTTCTCAATTCTATTTCTATTTTTTCTCTACGTTCTTCAGATGTCATAGCACTCTCCTTTAAAAAATTATATAAAAAAAGTCGGAGTGAAAGGATTTGAACCTTCGGCCTCTTGGTCCCGAACCAAGCGCGATACCAAGCTTCGCTACACCCCGACAACACTAATATTATATACTTTTATATATAGCTTGTCAATCCTTTCCGATGTTCAATTCACGAGCATAATAAAACAAATATTGCTGTGCATATCCTGAAAGACTGCCAAATTTATTTTCCGCAAATTTTCGTATTTCCTTATCATT
>NZ_JAWQJF010000003.1:0-55206 GCF_033447055.1 Sedimentibacter sp. | reverse complement strand
GCTGATAAATTTTTAGTTATCTTTTACCAAACTATATTATAAATTATACGTTATGTGATTATACCATGTAATCAACATGATGTTAATAATTTATATAAATAAAACAAAAACGCCATATATTCTACAGCGTCATTGTTGTTTGTTAAAATTAACTGCCTAAATATGCCTTTTGCACAACATCATTTTCTCTGAGATTTATAGCTGTATCCTCAAGAACAACATTTCCAGAATCTAAAACATAGCCTCTATTTGCTATTTTTAATACTTTATTGGCATTTTGTTCTACTATAAGAATAGTAATTCCAGATTCGTTAAGTTCCTTAATTATTTTAAAGCATGTATTTACCATAATAGGCATCAATCCCATTGAAATTTCATCGATAAGCAACAATCTTGGTTCTAATACCAATGCCCTTCCTATTGCAAGCATCTGTTGTTCTCCGCCGCTCATTGTTTTTGCTAACTGATTTTTTCTTTCAGCCAGTCTGGGAAATAGCTCATATGTCTTTTCAATATTTCTTATGACTGCATTTTTATCTTTAACCTTATAACAGCCCATTTTCAAATTTTCTTCAACAGTTAAATTTCCAAATACTCTTCTGCCTTCCGGTATATATCCGATTCCTAAACCAGCCCTCTCCCATGCCGAGATTTTAGTAATATCTTTGCCTTCAAACATTATTTTCCCGGATTTGATATCCTTCAGTCCCATTATTGCCTTAATTAATGTGGTTTTTCCTGCACCATTTGCTCCAATTACACTTACCAGCTCACCTTTATTCACATTAATAGATACTTTTTTTATAACTTCCATCTGACCGTAAAATATTTCTACGTCAATTAAATTAAGCAATATCATCATCCTCCCCTAAATATGCTTCAATAACTTGAGGATTATTCTGAATTTCTTTTGGTAAACCTTCTGCAATTTTCTGCCCAAAATTCAATACTACAATTCTGTCACAAACCTTCATTGAAATTGGAAGATTATGCTCAATAAGCACTATTGTTTTTCCTTCTGACTTTAATTGCATAATTAACTCTATTACTTCATTTATAGCAAAATTGCTTAGTCCTGCACATGGTTCATCAAGCATAATCAACAATGGATTTATCGCCAATGCTCTTGCTATTTCAAGCCTTCTTAAATATCCTAGACTTACTTCTCCAGCTTTTTTATCTTTAAACTCAATGAGTCCGGTTCTTTTAAGTATTTCTATTGCTTTTTCCACTGTTTCCTTGTTATGACTTTTTCTAAATAAAGATTTGAATCCGGTATATTCGTTTATACCTAATGCAGCTACTACATTATCCAATATTGATATATCCTTAAGTGGTTTAGAAATTTGAAAAGTCCTGGCTACTCCCTTACCTGCAATTTCGAAAGGTTCTTTCCCTTGTATTTCTTTTCCATTTAACAATATCTTTCCTTCAGTTGGTTTATGTACACCGCAAACAACATTAAACAAAGTGGTTTTTCCTGCACCGTTTGGACCAATTATACCAAGAGTTTCTTTTTCATGTACATCAAGATCTAATCCGTCAATTGCCTTTAATCCTCCAAAGTACATTTTCAGTCCATTAACCTTCAACATTTCCTGCATCTGCTTCACCACCCTTTTTTTCATTTTTTCCAAATACATTTAAGAATATCTTATTAATACTTTTCATTATAATACTATTTTCACCAAGTAACCCCTGAGGCTGAAATCTCATCATTACAACCAGCAGTGCTCCGTAAACAATCATTCTGTAATCTGCAAAAAATCTAAAAAGCTCTGGTGCAACTCCCAATAATATTGCACCCAATATAGGCCCTCTTATTGTTCCTATACCTCCAATAACAACCATTGACAATATACTTATTGATACAACAAAAGCAAAATCACTAGAATAAATAAAGCTCATATAATGGGCATACACTGCTCCTGTCATTCCGGCAATAGCTGTTCCAAGCGTAAAAGTAAGAACTTTATATTTGTTTACATTAATACCAAATGATGATGCTGCCATTTCATCATTTCTTATACTCGCTAAAGCCAACCCAAACCATGATTTATTCATCTTACTAATAAAAAGACATGTCAATACTATTAAAATCATAACAAGTATTAAATATTCAGACGGACCCATTTTAGCACCAAATAAAGTTGCCTTTTCTACAGTCATACCCAATGAAGCTCCAAATATTGGAGAGTATTGGAAAATTGCCACTACTACAAAGTTGATACCTATAGAAGTTATTGCAAGAAAATCATCTTTTAATCTAATACTAATAAAACCAAGTATTGCACCTATAATTCCAGTAATAATAAATGTAATGGGCAGTGAAATCCAAAAATTAACACCCAAAGTACTTGTCATTAAAGCTGAAGCATATGCTCCAATTCCAAAAAAGGCAGCATGTCCTAAAGCTGATTGACCGGCATATCCCGTAATAATATTAAGACTTAAAGCCAAAATGGCAAATATACCAACATTAACAGCAACTACTACAAAATACATACAAGCCACCTCCTATATAGTACTTTTTTTACTAATTAATCCTGATGGTTTAACAAGTATTACTGCAATTAATACTATAAATGCAATGGCATCTCTTGGCATAATAGAACCAATATATGCAGCAACAAAAGTTTCTGTTATTCCAATCAGCAATCCTGCAACCACTGTGCCAAACGGATTACCTAATCCGCCTAATACAATTATAGCCAACATTTTATATGAAGGAGTATCACCCATTGTAGGAAATACTGAATTGTAAAGCATCCCTACCATAATGCCTGCAGCTGCTGCAAAACCGTAACCAAGTACATAACTTAATGCCATTGACATATTAGTATTAACCCCCATAGCCTTAGCAATTTCAGAGTCTTCTGCTGTAGCTCTCCATGCAAGCCCCAACTTTGTTTTATTTAATACGAACCAAAGTATGCCAAACAATACAACAGTCAATATAATAATAAATATCCATTCCGGATTAATTAATAAACTTCCAATCTTTATTACACCAATATTAAATTCAACACCAAACTCTATCATATTTGGTCCTGCTATTAATCTTAATAAATCTCCAGTTAAGGTAAATAGGCCTACGCTTGTAATGAGAGGAACAATTGGTATAATATTTGGTTTACTGATTATAGGATGATAAATATACTTTTCAACAGCTACTCCTATTAATCCAGTAAGCAGCATAGACAATAAAAATGCCAGAAGAAGATTATTCGTAATGCTGTATATGTACCAGCCTAAATAAGCACCAACCGCATAGGCTGATGCATTAGCAATATCTAATATATGTAATATCCCATATATCAAAGTTGCTCCCATTGCAGTAAGGGCATATACACTTCCAATCATTATCCCATTTATTAATTGCTGCAAAAACATTCTGTTTACCCCTTTCTAATAGTTAAAGAGGGGATACAATCCCCTCAGTTAATTTATTTTTGTACAGGTGTAATTATTTCTATATCTTTAACTTCACCATAATAATGAAATTCTCCGTCTTTTACTGTTTGAACTTGCACAGGTTTTATAGCTTCCCTTGAAGGAGCATATTCTATTAGAGTTCCTGTTACAGTTTCAAAATTCTGCAGACTATTTATGGCTTCTTTCATAGCAACTGGATCCGTACCTACATCAGCTATTACTTTGAACAAAACTTCGAATGAATCATAAACAGATGCACCTACCATATCAGGTACAATGCCATAAGTCTCTGTATATGTTTTTATATAATCCTGTGTAGCTTCATTTTCAGAATCTCTGTTCATATTAGTTGTAAGTATTACACCTTCAGCATCCTCACCAGCTATTTCTAAGAACTGAAATGAATCTATGCCTTCAGTTCCAAGTATTGGAACATCCAAACCCAAATTTTTTGCCTGTCTTACAAATTCAGCGCCTTGTGCATAGTAATTAGCCATATAGACTAAATCTGGCTTTACTTCTTCTTTAAGTTTTGTTATTACAGGTGCAAACTCTTTATCTGCCATAGCAAATTTATCTAATGATACGACCTCTGTACCATTTGCAGTTGCATATGTTGTAAATGATTCAGCCAATTCTTTACCAAAATCTATATCTACTGCTATTATTGAAACCTTTTTTGCTCCAAGCATTTCAATAGCAACCTTAGCACCAGCTTTACCTTGTACCTGTCCTGCAAAAGACTGAGAGAATACGAAATCACCAGATTTAGTTACATCCGGGTGTACTGCGTATCCAGAAAGCATTGGTATTCCTGCTTCTTGAAATATAGGAGCCGCTACTCTTGTAGGTCCGCTGTAGCTTCCGCTTACAACAGCGACAACGTTATCCTTAGTTGTAAGCTTCTGAGCAATATTAACTGCCTGTTTTGTATCCAATGCATCGTCATACTTAACTAGTTCAACTAAACGACCATTTACGCCACCTTGTTCATTAATAAGTTTAACAGCAAGTTCTGCAGAATTTGTAGTACTCAAACCATCTGCAGCAGCAGGTCCGGTTACTGGAGCAAAAAAACCTATACGAATTGGTTCCTTGTTTTCTTCTGTTGGAGCACTTTCACTAGGATTACTCTCAGCTGGTGCACTGCTTTCAGCTTGAGGCTGGCATGCAATTAAAGAAAAAAGCATAATTATTGATATTGCAGCAGATAAAATAATTTTAAATTTCTTGTTCATTATTACCCTCCTAGAATTTTTTTATAGCTTTACCTTTAAATTATATAAAAATTGTATAAAAATTGCAACATTAAATGTCCACTTTTTGAAAAATTATACAAAATTTGTTATCGAAATTTGTAAGATTTATAAAAAAAAACGCCATAGATAGATTAAAAACTACAGCGCCTTTACTGATTTTATTATAGCCAGTCCTTATTATTTTATGTGATGCATAATGATTTCTTTAACATGATGAATAAAGTCTTCGTGAGGTTTTTCAACAAAAAACATGGATAGTCCGCCAAGTCCAACATGAGTTCCGACCGCCACTCCCATTTGCATAATATATATATCCCCTTTGAATTCTGTTTCACTCTGTAATTTTATCTTAAGATTTTCAGCCCTGTGAATATCTGATGTATATCCGATAATTACAAAATTTGTTTGTTCATAATCAACATGTTTTATAAACTCTTCTATATAATAATTAAGCACTTGCTTATGTCCACGCTTTTTAGCAACTACCACACCTTTAGTGTTTTTCATCGACATAATGGGTTTAATGTTTAGCGCTTTTCCAATAATTGCACCTGGACCGCTAATTCTTCCGCTTCGAATCAGATTTTCCAAATCATCTACTGATAGAAAATGTTTAATTCGATATTTTACAGCTTCACAATAATGTATCAATTGGTCCAGCGAATAACCACCCTTTAGAAGCATAGCACATTTTACAATTAGCCATCCACTGCCGTGACTCATGGATACCGAATCTATTACTTCAAAACGAATTTTAGATTCTGGATATCTCGTGTGATATAAGCTTTGGGCTAACATTGCAGATTGATATGATCCACTTGTACCACTTGACATGCATATACAAAGCACCTCACTAAAACCTTTTTCTTCTGCTTCATTAACGCACGTAATGAATGAATCTGGGCTTGGCATAGATGTTGTGGGAGGATTTTTATAGGTTTCTAGTTTATTGTAAAAATCATCCGTCTGAATATCCAATCGATCTCTAAATTCTTGCCCATCAATGTTTACCACCAATGGTACTATACTAATGTCATATTGTTCAACGATTTCCTGAGACAAATCACATGTTGAATCCGCTATTATTTTTATTTTCATTGAGTTCTCCTTAATACATTTTTATCAATAATAATTCATGCTATTCTCTGATTCAAAATGTCTGTAATTTCCTAATACGCCTTAATTTAAGCCTTTAAAAATATTTATTTTAATTTTTCGAATTTTTATGATTATATTATAATACACAAATAATAATAATTCTATTACTATTTCAAACATCTGTTAAGAAATTGAACATTTATATAAGTTCCATCATATAATAAATAAAAGTTACAGGTGTTAGCTTGCTAACTTTCATTAAATAATGCGAAAGGAGTTTATATGGCTATTAAGATATTTATAGATCAAGGTCACAACCCGGTAAATCCCAATGCTGGTGCCGAAGCGTTTGGATTTAGAGAACAGGATATTAATTACGAAGTGGGTGTAAGACTGGCAGCTCTTCTAAACAATAATCCTAATTTTGAAGCAAGGCTTTCCAGAAATTCTCCTACAGAACAGTTGGGCGTAAGTACTACCACAAGTCTTCAAACAAGAGTCAGAATGGCAAATGAATGGGGTGCTGATTTTTTTATTAGTCTCCACTGCAATGCCAGCAGTAATCCGAATGTTAGCGGAAGCGAAGGTTATGTGTATAGTTTGAATACTCCTGCTTATGATATGGCCACCAGGATTTTAGAAGGCCTTTATTATTTGACTCAGTTGCCTAACAGAGGAGTTTTTGCAAGAACTAATTTATATGTATTGAGAGCAACAAATATGCCATCCGTACTTGTAGAAATGGGATACATGACTAATCCCAAAGACATCCGTTTGCTCACTACCGATCCGGAGAGTTTTGCCAAAGGCATATATTACGGAATACTATTTTACTATGATTTATCATAAAATTGCTTAGTTGCTTAGTGCTTAGGGGACGGTCCTTTTTTGTTTAGCTCAAAAAGGACCGTCCCCACTGAGTCGGACCGTCCCCACTGAGTCCCCACTGAGTCCCCACTGAAATTATATAACGTAATACAACCAAAAGAAAAATGGTATTGTGATTAGTGAAAGCAAATGCGTTATAACAACTATCTTAGACCCAAGCTCAATGTCTCCGCCATATTTTTGAGCAAGTATTGGCATTAATACTGCAACCGGCAATGCTGCATAAATCACAAAAATTTGCTCAATCATTTGATCAAAATTTAAAAATTTCATTATTATAATCATAATTATTGGCGAAGCAATTAATCTGAAAAATGTTGCAAAATATGCTTGCTTATTGATAAATGAATCCTTTACACCAATAGTTGCAATTTTACTTCCAATTATAATCATAGACAAAACAGTTGTGACGTCGGTTAACAAATCTAATAAATTAGTTGCAAACAAAGGCAATGGCAACTGAGTAAAGTATAAAATCAAGCCAACATACACACCAATCATACCTGGATTCAAAAACATAAATTTGAATCTGTTTTTTATCTTTTTCTTACCTAATAGCAATGATACTCCATAAGTCCACATAAATACTATGTTTGGAGTATGAAACATTGTTGCATAAAACATTCCTTGTGAGCCATATAGTTGATATGCAAGAGGAAATCCCATAAAACCACCGTTCATTAAAGCAACAGAATACTTAATCATTTTTTTCTTTTCAATATCCTCAGTTTTTACAGATGCAATATTCCCTAGAAATACCATTGCAATATCAAAAATTATAGCTATGGCGAGCAAAATTGCTCCTGTTTTTATCTGGTCAAATGAAAAGTCTATATTCATTGCGTTTATTACCATTGCAGGTGTTGTAATATTTACTAATATGTATGTAAGAGAACCTTCCCCAGCGTCATTTAAAATTCCCTTATTTCTTAAATAATACCCCATAACCATTATAATAGCCATCAATAATATACTGTTTATTAACGTCCCTAGAATCATAAAATACTCCTCCCCAGATGTAAAAATCCATATCAGAATATCATGAAATAAATTATGTTACAAGCAAAATATTTTCCTTTTTCATTTGATACGAATCTAGACAATCTATAGGGACGGTCCTTTTTTGTTCAACCCAAAAAGGACCGTCCCCGGTGTTACCAGTTTATTTCTAAACCAACTCCAACCTCTTTCAAAGGCAATACTTTGTGTATTTCGGCTCTTACAGCAAACGAAGTACAGTGACAAGGATATAACTCCGTTATTTTATTCTGCTTTAAATATTCAATAGTTTTTTTAACCTGTTCATTTACTTCAAATAAATGAAATCCCCCTATTACACCTAAAACTCTGTTGCTATTGCACACCTCTTTTGCATATTCTATTATATTGCAAATTCCGCTGTGAGAACATCCTGTTATAATATAAATTCCATCTTCGTTTTTATAAACCAGAGCGGTGTCGTCCAACACATAATCATCAGTCTGTATTCCTCCAACAATTTGCTTGCCTATACGCTTTCTTGTTTCAAAATCCGTTGTTTGCGGTATTTCGCCTAAAAAAGTTATATTTTTGCTCACTTTTACAGGCTTCTTTGAAAGAATCAAATTGCACTTTTTAACTAATTCTTCCTCCAAAAAAGGAGAACAAATTTTTAAATTGTCAAATGTTTTTTCTTTAAACGCGTCCGGATGACCAATGACAGAAATATTATGATTATATGTTCCTTCAAAATAGTATTTTAATCCGCCTGTATGATCATCATGTCCGTGTGAAATTACAATTGTATCAATATTTTTTAAATCAACTCCCAAAGAACATGCGTTCCTAAGAAACAAATCAGAATACCCAACATCTAACAGCAGCTTAATGTCTTCATCCTCTATATAGTATGAAACCGCTGGCTCTCCCCAATAATATTGATCAATATACGTATTGTTATCAACTAAAACTTTTAATTTCAAATTATCCTCCTCCTAATCCATAATTAATTCATTATATAAAATTTAAAAAATTACTATACGTTCAACATCAGTTTTATTTTACTAATTGTATCAACTTTTTGATAAAACTGCAATAAATAAACTTTCAAAATTTGGAACTTAAGGCATCATCTGCTTCAGAATTATAATTATTAATTAAGCAGATTGAATTAAGAAATAGGAATATAAAAATGTATTCTGTAAAAACTATTGCTGAGGTGATTATAAATGAAAATGACAAAGATGGCAAAGTCTTTAACTCCAGGTAAAGTAATGGTTGGACTTGGTGTAACTGCAGCAACCGCAGCAATGTTTGCAATGACTCCAGCAATAAAAAACATGGCTAATAATATGAAATCCAATAATAATAAAGTTGATGAAAATCCTGACAACTTCTAGATGCACTAAATTTTACAAAAAATAATTAAGGTAAAAAATAAAACCTGTATTAAATATCAGGTTTTATTTTTTTATCTTCTGTTAGCATAATTGCATGGTTGATTTATTTTTCTACTTTTGGTTTTTTCTTATATATTCTTTTTTTAGGCTTTTGAACTGCTTTTTCTACAATCTCTTGTTCTGTTAAATTATTCTTTAACGAAACCCACAATGATGTTCCTTCATCTCCCTTTGTATGCATTTCAAGAAAATCAAATTTCTTTAAAAATCTCGAAAGTTTTGTATCTCCGTAATTTCTTACATCAAAATCAGGATATCTCTTCACTAAACGACTTCCCAATTCACCAATATTCATGCTTTGTTCTTCATCATCATTTTCATTAACCATCTTAATAATTGCCATTTTAATAGTGTTCAAATCAGTCATAGCTTTTGAGTTATCATTTTTAGATAACTTAGTGTTTTTATCTTCTGTTCCCATACCACTTTCAGTTTTGTTTTGATTATTTTTTACTTGAATGGAATCAGCAGCTATTTTATTTTCAGATTCAGCCAAAACATCTAAATATTTAAACTGATTGCATGACGCTATAAATGGCTTTGGGGTTTTCTTTTCGCCCATTCCAACAACAAACATGCCTGATTCACGAAGTCTTGATGATAATTTTGTAAAATCGCTGTCACTGGAAACAATACAAAATCCATCTACATTTCCTGAATACAATATATCCATTGCATCAATTATCATTGCCGAATCTGTTGCATTTTTCCCAACTGTATATCCATATTGCTGAATTGGCGTAACAGAATTCTCAAGCAACACATCTTTCCATGATGAAGTATTAGGTTTCGTCCAGTCTCCATATATTCTTTTGTATGTTGCTTCACCATAATTAGTTATTTCGTCTAAAATATATTTTATGTATTTTGCTGATACATTATCTGCATCAATTAAAACAGCAAATCGTTTTTCTTGAACCATAATAATTTCCTCTCTGTAATTCTGTTATATACATAATACAACATTTTGTATAATATTTCAACTTTAGCTAATGATGTATTATTTGTGGAGTCATGTATCAAAATTGATAAAATTTTAATTGTCACTCTTATTTAGTATCACTTTAAAGTTATAACAAATCATCGTTTCTGTGTTTCGAATCAGCATAATACATATTTAACTTTTTTAAATTATTTATCCAAAGATAAATAATAAATGGCACTAATAAAACCATGAAAAACTCTATTTGTGACATTAGTATAAAATCAAAAATACCATGTAAGACAGCCGGAACTGTTAAAGATTTTTTAAAATAAAATTGGCTTTCTTCCGGTGTTGATGCAAATTTAGCTAAAGACATATAGTAACCCATGGTTACAGCAAAAAGCATATGAGCAGGAACTGATATAATTGCTCTATAAAAGCCTATAGATTCTACATCTGAAAATCTAAAAACAACATACATTACATTTTCAATTGTTGCAAATCCTAAGGCAGCTATGGCACAGTATATTATGCCATCAAGTTTCTCATTGAATACTAGATTAAAATAAACAGATTTTAATACAACCTGCCTTTTAATATATTCTTCAGTTAATCCTGCAACGATAAACGCAGTAAAACCTATACCAAAAATCCCAGAAAAAATATTAAAAAAAGACAAAATATTTTCTATAAATATGGTTGGTATCACAGAAAAAATTCCCATTACAAATACTTTTAACAACATTCTGATTGGTTCCCTGTCATGTCTGTCAAACAAATAAAAAAACAAAACCAATACTATGCCAGGCGTTATAGCTGTAACAAATAAATTTAAATTCATACTTGCTCCGTTAATATAATTAATTTAAAATAATCTATTTCTTATTTTATTATATCACAGTTAAATAATCAAACAATATTTGTAAAAAAAATTCTTTATCCAATTGTTTCTTCTATGCACAATATGCCATAAAACCAAAATTCAAATTTAAAAGGGCATTTCGGCAAGTTATTTACCTCTACATTGAAATCCGTGCTTGATGACTCCAAAAAATTTACTTGAGCTTTTCGAATTAATTTTCCATTTAAATCAAATATCGCGTATTCATGTTGCACATCGTTTTTAACAGGTAAATTGGAACTGAAGTGCAGTATAAAAGCATCACTGTCTATTAATGGATTGTAAACAATATTGTAATCTTTTATATAGTTTTTTTCATTAAAAAACATATTGGGTTCAACAGTGTATAACTTGTTTTTTCCAAACAAATTACATGCTCTTTTATAGTCAGCATCACACCTGAATATAATGTTATTTAAAAATTTCAATGGCACCGGTTCATCAACAAGAAGTTCTGATCGTCTTTTTCTTTCAAACGACTGCTTTAACGGTCCTTTAAAATTATCCGAACTTGTTTTTTTGTCAAATACGATATCCCAATCTATCAAATAATTAAAAAATTCATAATTTGCTCCATATTTTGCATAACCAGAATCCGCATCACCATCTGTATATATTGCTAAATCCAAATATATAAGTTCATGGCTGAACAGAAGATACACAGGAATAGGCAAATTACTCATTGAATCATACTTGTTTTTTTCAACGTAATAAAATCTGGTGTAATTTTTCACTTCATTAGCTATGTGGATTGCATTTTCATGAATTAAAGCATCTTCAAATTCTATATTATTGGCATAGCATAAGGCCCTGCTGCAAAGGTATCCAATATTTATTATTGAAGTTAAATTCGAAAAATCGGTAAAGTGAAGCAGCCCCCTAAAATTATACTCTTTTTTTAATCGAATTACAGTCTCCCTTATTTGCTCATGATCATCTTTCACTAAAACTCCCCCTAATAATTAGCATTACATCTGTTAATATAATTTATATTAGAAAGGTTTTTATTTATGTAATTAAATTTAAAGGAAAAAACAGAGCAGCTGATTAAACTGCTCTTTCATAGCCATTGCTTATATTTTAAGAATAAATTATTTATATGCTATTCAATTTTTTTGCAGCTGAAGCTGACAATACCAGTGATAAATATTTTTCTTCAGAAGTTGCTCCTCTGGATGTTAATACTATTGGAACTTTTGCTCCCACAATCATTCCTGCCATTTTCCCATGTGCCAGCTCTAAGATTGCTTTGCTCATAATATTGCCTGTTGTAATGTTTGGAGCAATTAATATATCCGCTTCACCTGTCACAGGAGAACTGTAACCTTTTATTTTTGCAGATTCCTTATTCAGTGTCAAATCTACAGATATCGGCCCTTCAACTATGCAGTTTTTAATTTCGCCGGATGCATTCATATTCTTTAAAATATCTGCATCAACTGTTTCCTGCATTTTAGGATTTACAGTTTCAACTGCTGCTAAAACTGCAACTTTTGGACATTCATATCCCATGGACAAGAAAACATCAACAACATTTTCAATTATTTGTTTCTTTTCTTCTGCATTTGGATACATCATCATTCCTCCGTCAGTAATAGACAAAAGTTTATGATAAGCTGGAATTTCTAATATTGCAACGTGAGACATTACCTTGCCTGTCCTAAGACCTTTTTCTTTGTTAACAACAGCTTTTAATAAGTCTGCTGTCTGGAGTTTGCCCTTCATAATAAAGTCAGCTTTACTTTCATTTATTAATTCAACTGCTTTTTCTGCAGCTTCTGTATCGCTGTTTGTATTTATAATATTATCAACATTAAATTCAAGTTGAAGGTGTTTAAGTATTTCTATAATTTTTATTTTGTCCCCTACTAAAACAGGTTCAACTAATTTGTCTTGTCTTGCTCTGAATACAGCTTCTAATGTATGCTCGTCATGGGCTGCAGCAACTACAACTCTTTTTTTAGAGTCATTATTTTGAACTTTAGCAATTAATTCCTGGAAATTTTTTAACTCCATGATATCCTCCTCAAATGTATTAACATTATTATTAGTATTATAACATATTTCTTTTATTCTTTAAATAATTATTATAACGTTTTCAAGAATTAGTTTAAATAAACTAAGATCTTATGAGTCAGAATCAGTACCATGCGAAAAATCAATGATTTCAGATTGAGACATAATAGCTCCTGTTTCACTGAATTCCACAATTTCATCATCTTCCAATCCTTCCCCCGCAGGCATTTCATCAACACCAGGACTTGATGTTTCATTTTCAGCCATTGTATCTATTGTACTTCCATTTTTATTCACAATCCAAAGCCGACTAAAAGGTGATATTTTTCCTTCAGTTAAATTATATTTTTCTATAATATTTTCTTCTATAGGAACTAATCCTTGACTTGTATTTAAAAATAATTCTTTCATACTTTATCTCCATAATTATATTTAACAATAGTATTGCCTGTAATAGCAAAATTCATATATTTTTTTAATTTATTATTTTAAAATTTTTTTAAAGATGTAACTTAATCACTGTTAACATATTTTTTTTTGATAGAATAAGCGCATAATAATAAATCTTAAGGAGAATAATTATGAGTACAATAAAAATAACAAGCGATAACTTCGAACAAGAAGTTTTAAAATCAGACAAAACAGTTTTGTTAGACTTTTGGGCACCATGGTGTGCACCATGTAGAATGGTTGCTCCGGTAATAGATGAAATTGCGGGTGAAGTTACAAATGCAAAATTCGGAAAGATAAATATTGATGAACAGCCAGAACTTGCAACAGCATTTGGAATAATGAGCATTCCAACACTTGCAGTAATGAAAAATGGTAAAATTGTAAACAGCATGGTTGGAGTAAGACCAAAAGCTTCAATCCTTAAAATGTTATCCTAACCTAAATAATTATCACATTTTTTTAATTCAAAAAAGGCAGTTAATGGGAACTGCCTTTTTTGTTGAAACAATAAAGCTTACTTATTAATTTTATTGAAGACACCTGCAGATTTTAATGCCGGACGTATAGTCAATGATAAAGCAAGAGATGCAATAACAGCTATTACAGCATTAACTGAAGATACAATAAATTTAGTACCTGCAACTGCTATTACAGCTTCCCAATTACTGTTTAGCACTACATACTGCAATATTATGGTCTTAGAAATGTACAACACCACATATGTTGCAGCACCTATAATTGCTGCAATAATATTTACTTTTCTATTCTCTCCGTTATACCCCTTCATGTGTGAAATCTTGCCAGCTATAAATCCCATTGCAAATTTCATAATAAAAGTTATCCAAAATTCAGGTGCAAAAGCAGGATCAAACAAATCGAATATCGCAGAACCAAAGCCCGCTGCAAGTCCCCCTATTGTACCTCCAAACAACAAACCACTTAAAATACACATTACATTTCCCAAATGTAGCATAGTCTTCCCAAGAGGTGTTGGAATCTCAATTCTGAAATTAGTAGCTATAAAAACCATCGCTGCCATCAGTCCTATTACTGCTATTTTATAAATTGAATATTTTTTTATATTATCTTTCATATCACAGCCTCCTAATGTATTTGTACTTTCATTATATGATAGACTGATACTCTGTAAATATCCAGTTTTAATATTTTCTATGATGACAGTTTAATTTTATGCAAACAATAATTTAAGTATAAACACAGAAACAAACAACAATAACAACATAATTGGCGCATATAATTTATATTCCTTATAAAGTTCTGACGTAGAAACATTCATTAAATGTATTGTAAATGCTTGGCATAAATGAATAGGTGAAAAAAAATAACCTATGAATGTGCTGACAAATGAAAAATAAATATAAATGTGCATCATTTCTAAAGAAATATCTAGTTGAGAAATCATAGGAAGTATTATAGCTAAAGCTGCTGTCTGATTGCCGGTAATATATCCAAAGAATATTGAAAAAATCAAAAAAATAATGAGAATAGATATCATATTGTTGCTTTCATTAAACATATTGCTAAAAATTAAAAGCAGCCCATCCATCTTTAATATAATTTCTTTCATAAGCAAAACAGTTATAACCATCAAGACAATTTGCCAGTTAAGAGATTTACAAGTTATTCTTAAAAAATCGTTTTTGTCTCCTAGCAAATATACGATAAAAACGCTCGCTATCATTGTAATATAAAAAGGCAGGCCTGTAATTGCATTAATAATTACACAAATATAAATAGGTGATGTATATAATGCAAGCTTATATACATTAATACCAATATTTTTTCTTAATAATAAATTTTCAGATTTTATATTTTTAATATACAATAAATATCCTATGATTAACATTGGAATAACATAAAATAAGTTGAACACAACGAGTCGAGGAATACTTATGTCAGGAATAGTTGCAGAAATTACTAACAAACCTGTTGAATATGGCAATATAAACATAGCTATATGCCTAAATACTAGGTTAATTGCTGCACGCCTTCCGGAAGGTATATTCATTTCCTCACCTATATCATTTATGAAAGGTGCAGACAAAAGCGCTCCACCCGGTATTATTAAAACACCAATAACAGCAGGAATAATTACGAGTATATTTTTTTTATTGCAAATTATATTCATAATAGTTTCAACAATTTTTTCTAAAATTTTATAATATTTCATTAAGCCCCCAAGTATACTTACCATCATAACAGTAAGTATTGTATTGAGAGATGATGATTCAATAAAAACATTTAGAACAGATTCCCTAGCAGCTTCAATTCCAATTCCGGATGTTACAGCTAAACTTCCTGCTGTTATTAAAAGAATATAACTTAACTTTAATTTTGTCTTACTTAAAAGAGGTATAAATGAAAAAGATATAAGTACAGCAAATATTTGAGTCATGATTAACCTTCCTCGTTGTTTTTAAATTATTCTTATCAACAGTCTTATTAAATCCGGAACTGTTTTTTCCACATCTGGCATATATACTCTTTCTGTTATGGTATGATATTCTTTTCCCCAAGGTCCTAACACTATGAAAGGTGCAGATATTTTTTCAATATAATCAAATGGAATTTCATATATTTCCTTTGATGTTACCATATTAGACATTACTTCCTCTTCGATTTTTCTGTCTGTGCAGGAAGTATAGCTGCCATCGCAAATTCCCATAAAATAACTTTCTTTTTCAAGCTTTAAACCATAATTTTCAAAAAGTGCTTTTTCAAAGTAGTCTTCATACAACTCATTGTTATTGTCCAAATAGCTATTATTTGTTGCGGGGTAATAAGGAGGTATGATTCCAATTACTATTACTGGATCTGTAATTTTTGACAGTTCAATTATTTTTTTAACTATTTGAATTCCCGCATCATGAATTGAAATTTCATTATTCATTACCTTGCTGTTAATTTTTTCATACAGTTCATTTTTCATATCAGCATATTCGCTGTTGTTTTTTTCTGCTATTTTTTCTATTTCTTCGAATGTATAGACCAAAGTATTAAAGTATCTTTTGTTATTTCCTTTAAGGCTGTAATGCTCGTTTAAAGTATCATAAGCACTATTGTATCTTTCAATTACTGTTTCCATGGATTTTTTACATATATTTTTAACTTCATCTATTATTTCATAAGGTGTCTTGCTTTTTAAAAATTGATAATTTAAAAATACTGCACTGTATTCCGGTATTGAAACGTCATACGTTTCTTTCATATCTCTTGAATATAACACTGTTGGAGGTGGTGATGTCATTGATTTGTCCGTCGAACACAAATCCGGATTAAGCTCAATGTTAGAAATTATTTGTGACATTATTGCTGTAGAATTTAGTCCTTCCATTACGTCGCTTGAATGTGCAATTTTACCCTTTGCAACTATTAACGGCATTATTTTTCCTACAGTTCCAAGAGATATTTTAAATGTATCATCTTTTTTTCTTCCATGAGGCTCTGTTATTATCATGAGTTTATAATCTAAATCGTATTTTTCTTTTAATTCACACAGAAGCTTTGCTGATTGCCTCATGCCCGCTGACAAATTTTCTTCATCATGGACTGCAACAAACAACACATTTATATCATCGTTAATATTTGAAAAAACAGCATCCATATTGATAGCTATGCCTGCTTTCATATCACATATTCCTCTGCCAAAATACCAATCATTGCTTTGCAAATCTATTTTCACATCTTCCGGAACATTTATTGATTTTAATTTCTCTTTTAATTCATCATGTTTTAAAGCATATTCTTTCAAGATTCCGAAAGACTCTATTTCAACTGCATCATAATGCCCTGTTAAAACAATGGTCTTGTTTGTTTTTCCTTTACGAAAAGCCCAAACTACAGGCCTGTTTAAAAAATCATTATTGAAATATTTCCCGCAAAGTTCAGGATTATTTTTAAAGTATTCCTGTTCTTTAATCATATTAAAAATACATTCCGCCATATCTATTTCTTTATTAGTTCCTGTATCGCTTTGCACAGACACCAGCTTGTACAATATATCTTTTATGCTATCCATTTTTCACCCTCGCTCACATTTTTTCGATATTTAAATTATTATAAAATAACATATGTATCTTTAACTGCATTATACTACAACCGTTTAATCCCTACAATAATATTTCCTCGGAAATGCCAGATACATAATTATAACTATTGCAATTCAAAGAAAATCGATGTTATAATTAACAATAAAATCAATTACTTATTTTTATAGGAGTCTCACATGAATGTATTAATTATAAAGATGATAGCACTTACATCAATGATAATCGATCATTATGGCGCAATTTTTCAAAGCGGTATCGACATTTACAGAATCATTGGCAGACTTGCTTTTCCACTTTATTGTTTCTTGCTTGTTGAAGGATATTTTCATACTAAGGATATAAAAAAATATGCAAAAAGATTATTTATATTTGCAATAATATCAGAAGTACCTTTTGACCTTGCATTTTATAACAAAGTGGGATTTATTCATCAGAATATTTTTTTTACACTGTTTATAGGATTAGCAGCAATATATTTCATAGACAACAAGGAAGGAAAATACAATATTAATAAATATTTAATCATGGCATTTGCAGGTATTTCTTCAATAATTTTATCTGTTGATTACAATATAATTGGAATTATATATATTTTAGCTTTTTATTTTACCAGAAACTATAAAAAGTCAATAAGAATTTCAACAGTAGCTTTGATAATGCTTCTTGCAAATCTGTCATCCCATGTGCTTCAGCAATTTTCTCTTTTAGCCTTACCAATCATATGTTTTTATAATGGCGAACTTGGTCCAAAAAACAAAGTTATTCAAACATTGTTTTATGTCGCTTATCCGCTTCATTTGACTTTATTTTATATTATTAATACATATCATTAAAAAAACATCGTCATAACAACAATGTTTTTCTGTAGCAATAATTACCCTTATCCTGTAATGTTTAGAATTTAATTTGTTTAAAACTATTCATATTATTTTTAAGCAATTCATTTATTTTTTCAACAGGTGACGGCATTCCTAAATAAAATCCTTGTCCTATATGACAATTAATGTTTTTTAAATATTCCAATTGTTCACACGTCTCGATCCCTTCCGCAACAACTCTGAAATCAAAATCATCTGCCAACGCTAAAATACATTTGACAATAGCACTGTCTAAGCTATCACTGGTTACCGTTTTTATGTAACTTCTATCCAGTTTTATAATATCAATTGGTAGTTTTTTTAAATATGTAATCGACGAATAGCCTGTGCCAAAATCATCCATGGCTATTTTTAATCCCTTGCTTTTTAAACTGCTTAAACGTTCAATAGCCAAATCAACATTGGATATTACTGCTGTTTCAGTTATTTCAAATACTATTTTTGAATAATCCACATTAAAATCCGACAAAATCGATTCTATTTGTTTAAAATTGTAATCGCTAATCAATGTTTTGCTCGATAAATTTATTGACAACTGAATATCACTAAACCCTGCATCTTCCCATTTTTCCTTTTGAATTAAAGCATTTTGTATAATTCGCTGATCCAGATTATAAATCTGCCCCGTATCCTCCGCTACCGGTATAAATTCTGCCGGTGAAATAAACCCTTCTGTAGGATGCTTCCATCTTACCAATGCTTCCATACCAACTATTTCTCCGGTAACAAGCTCAATCTGAGGCTGATAGTAAAGTGTAAATTCCTTGTTATCCAGAGCTTTTTGTATTTTATTAGTCATATATATGTGCCAAATAATATCTTCGTGAATATCTTCTTCATACAACAGGCATTTATTTTTACCATCTTTTTTTGCAACATACATGGCAATGTCAGAATTTTTTAAAAGTGTATTTGCATCATTTCCGTCATCAGGGTATATGGCTACTCCAATGCTCATTGATATGAAAAATTCCCTATTGTTTGAACTCCAAGTATTTCCTATACTTTTTACAATATTATCTATTTTAAACAAAAGTTTTTCTTCTGTTTCAAATTCATTTATTAAAATTGCAAATTCATCTCCGCCTAATCTAGCAACAATATTAGGATATTTAATAATTGAATATAATTTATTGCTTATATATTTTAAAAATTCATCACCTACATGATGTCCTAATGTATCATTAATGTATTTGAAATTATCAATGTCTAGATATGCAATGGCAAATTTATTTTTTCCTTTGTTTTTATCTGCATAATCTCTTATTTTATTCACAAACATATCCCTGTTAGGAAGTCCTGTCAGCGAATCATAAAAAGCCATATGTATTAATTCTTTCTCCAATAAAATTTGTTCTTCGTTTGATGCTTTTAATTCTTCATATGCCAGTAAAGCTTCATTCGTAGCATTTTTAATAAGCTTCACCCTTTTGTTTATCAAGAAATACATTAAAATCATTGTTATTAAAACAAAAATCCAACCTTTACAAGACTGAATATGTTTGTATGTTTCAAAATCATTGGCAAATATTTCAAGGATTCTGTCAGAAAACAATATCCATATTAACCCGAATACACCATACTTTATAATAATATTCACGGTTTCGTTTTTATTTATAGAATTTTTATTATTTAATTCTTCATTTTTCATCATGCCATTCTTCAATGTTCATCACATCCATTAATAAGATTTTTAGTAATAACGAATATAAATTTACTTTTTGTTTTATAAAGCAAAGCATTAAAATTCATTATAATAAAATTTTATATTCGTATATTAAATTACCCATAATTTTACTCATTAAACAATTATATGCTTAATTTTAATGAATGTATAGCATTTGTTTTGTATGGAAAAATAGTGATTCTATCTTGAAATTTCAGCATTGTATATATGCCGTATCAAAATAATTCACTTTTTTCTCATTCTAAATAAATAATCAATTTGAAAATTCAAACATAAAACTTGTTCCAACATTTTGTTCACTTACAACTGAAATATTTATATTGTGCCTGCTTGCAATCTGCTGCGCAATTGTAAGTCCAAGACCTGTTCCTGTTTTATTTTCTTCAGATTTCACTCTGTAATAACGATTAAAAATATAAGGCATATCATCCTTAGAAATACCCATTCCTTCATCTTTTACAGTTATTGTATTATTCATTAAACTTAAATATATTGTACTGTTTTCAGGAGAAAATTTGATTGCATTATGAATGACAATCAAAAACATTTGACGAAGCCTCCCGTAATCACCTTTTACTGATAACACATCCTTGTCCTGACTGTAATCAATATTGATATTTTTCTTTCTTGCAATATTTGATGCACTTCTTACTGCATCTTTTATAACATCACATATGTTAAGCTCCTGCATTTCTATTTTAAAGTCAGCATTCTGAAGCCTTGATAATTCAAGCAAATCATTGACCAATCTTTCCAAGCTTTTACTTTCATTAAGCATTTGTTGATAATATTCTTTAACTTGTTCTGTGTCTTTTACAACTCCATCACAAATCGCTTCAAGTGAACCACGAATTACAGTGACTGGCGTTCTTAATTCATGAGAAATATTAGTTATGAAATCCTGACGCTGTTTTTGAAGAATTTCGCTTTCATGACTTGCTTTGTCAAGCCTTTCACTCAATACGTCTATTGTGTTTGCCAATTCTCCTATTTCATCATTTTGATTAATGCCTGTTTTTGCACTATAATCTCCTTCAGCAAGAACAAGTGCAGTATTTTTCATTTTTTTTAACGGATTTGTGAAAGATACCGATAATGCAATGGATAATATAATAGATAAAATAAGGGCAATAAAAATACTTAAAGCTAATATTTTAAAACCATCGTAAACTGCAGCATTCATTCCTTCAACTGGTGAATGAATAAGCAATGCTCCTATTATTTCATTCTTCGATACAATAGGAGTTCCTATTGTCAATGTAGGTGATTCTAAAAAATCACTGAATCCTTCACTAAATGAAGTGTTTCCTTTAAATACATCCTTCACAACGACATCCACATCTTCAGGCAAATCAGAATATATATAATTCATTTTAGACATGGCCCCAATGGTTAAAAGATTTAAATTTTCATCAACAATCCATACATCTGCCATTGCAATATTATCCAGATTTCTTATGTATGAACCTAGACTTTGATTGATGCCTCCCATGCCCATCATTGTGCCCTGCATACCATTTCCGAAACTTAAGCTACCTTCCATAAGTTCTGAAATAGTATCTGCAATTGTCAAAGCCCTATTCTCAAGATCCTTTTTTTGAATTTGAATTGTGCTGTTTTTGAATAGGCCCATGAATATTCCACCAATTATTATAGAAAATATAAGAAGTGTTGCAGAAAAATATACAATGAGTTTTATAGCTATTTTATTTTTCATCTTTTTTTACCTCAAATTTATAGCCTAATCCCCAAATAGTTTTTATTTCCCAATTTTCATGCTCATATTCATCAAGTTTAGATCGAAGCCTCTTTATGTGGGAATCCACTGTCCTGTTATCCCCAAAATAATCATACCCCCATAGACTGTTGAGTAAATTGTCTCTTGTAAAAACCTTGTTCTTATTTGAAACAAGTGTCCAGAGAATTTCAATTTCCTTTTTTGTTAAGGAAACATTTTTATTATCAATTGTAACAATATAATCATTCATATTTATTTTTAAGTTGTCATGCGAGAAAATTTGACTGCTTTTTTTATCGTCAAACATAATTCTTCTCATAATTGCTCTTACTCTTGCCATAACCTCTGCAGGAGAAAATGGCTTAACTATATAATCATCTGCACCGATATCGAGTCCCATTATCCTTTCAAAATCTTCTCCTCTGGCTGTAATCATAATAATAGGCACATTTGATTGCTTTCTGATTTCTCGGCACACCTCAAAACCATCCATTTCCGGCATCATTACATCAAGCAATATAATATCCGGATTATGTTTTTCAAATACTTTCAATGCTTCTTTGCCATTTAGTGCTATTTTAACTTCAAAGCTTTCATTCTTCGCATATTGTTCTAATATGGATGTTATTTGCTTGTTATCATCTGCAATCAGCATCATTGCCATAATATCACCTCATTTATTTGATGAATAATATACCATGATAAAAAATTATTGTGTGACAAAATCATGTTTTTTAAACATTTCATAAAATATTTATTTTAGAAACGATATGTAATCGATAATAATTTAAAAAATAGCCTCAAAATAATATTTATCGACTATTTTTATTCTAACTGCTATATTAAAGAAATTCTTTCAATTTATCTTTGTCAATAATCTGTATTGAACCTCTCGACAGTTTAAGTAATCCCAGCTGTTCAAAATTTTTCAGCATTCGTGAAACCACTTCTCTTGCACTTCCCACATATTTTGCTATTTGTTCATGTGTAAGATTGATTTCAGATGATTTTGTTTTTGACATTTCATCCAATAAAAATGTTGCCAACCTTTTATCAAAACTCATGAATAATATTTGTTCTATCGCCCACATAACATCAGAAAATCTGTCGACTGTATTTTTGTAAGCAAAATTTTCTACATATATATTTTCTTTAGTTAGCCTGCTAAAAGTTGCAATGTTTAGAAGAAGCACGTCAGTTTCACATTCAGCATTAATTAAAACATCAAATGTTATATTGTTTAAAATACATGAAGCAGAAAGAACGCATGAATCTCCTTCCGACAATCTGTAGAGTGTTACTTCACGCCCATCTTCCGACAATATATAAACCCTTAGTTCGCCACTTTGTACAAGCAAAAGTCCAAGACAATCATTATCTGTACTATGAAGATTTTCTCCTTTCTTATAAGTTACTTTAGCTACATTATTTTTAAATAAATCTTTTTCTACAACACTAAGTTTATCCCAGAAACTTAAGTGATCCGTAATATATTTCAATTCCTTAACATTTAACATTGGAATCCTCCAATTACTATTGTATAATTATATTATACGATATTTATAATAAAGTCAATGCTTCCTATTTTGCAAAGGGCAAACAAACTAATCAGATTTAAAATAACCTTTCAATAAATTCACATCAAAAAACCACACATACAGTGTGGCTTTTTGATAATTTAATAATAAACTATTTAATAATAAACTATTTAATAATCACTACATATTCTGTTATTTTGCTTTAACAGCATGCATGCTTTCATCTAACTCAACAATTACATCCTCATTTATCTTGTCTAGATTGTCATCCCACAAATATTCCTTTGTTTCTTTAACAATTACATTAGACAATGCTAACATTGC
Source organism: Sedimentibacter sp. (assembly GCF_033447055.1). Classification (GTDB taxonomy): domain Bacteria; phylum Bacillota; class Clostridia; order Tissierellales; family Sedimentibacteraceae; genus Sedimentibacter. The sequence continues at coordinate 31,558 of NZ_JAWQJF010000003.1, read as the reverse complement.
AATTAAGTTTGGTATTGCCATCAAACCGTTGAACAAGTCTGCTAAATCCCATACAAATGCTAAAGACATTACTGCGCCAAAATATACTGCTATTGTATAAAGAACTCTATATGGTAATATAGCTTTCTTAGAGTGGAATAAATATTCAACACATTTTTCTCCATAATATGACCAACCAAGTATTGTTGAGAATACAAATGTCATCAAACCGATTGTAAGAACGATAGGTCCTACAACAGGGATATTTCCAAAAGCTGCACTTGTTAAATCTCCACCATTAAGTCCTGTGTTCCATACACCTGAATTAACTATTGTAATACCAGTTACAGCACATACGATTACTGTATCCCAGAATGTTCCTGTTGAAGCTACAAGAGCCTGTCTAACTGTATTTCTTGTTTGTGCAGCAGCAGAAACTATTGGTGCACTACCTAAACCTGATTCATTAGAGAATAATCCTCTTGCAACTCCATATCTTGCTGTCATCATAATTGTTGAACCTGCAAATCCACCTACTGCTGCTGTACCTGTAAATGCCTCAGATACTATCAAACCTATTGTAGCCGGAATTGTTTTATATGTCAAAGCTAAAACTATTGCGCATCCTAAAACATAAAATACTGCCATAAAAGGAACAAGTTTATCACATACACCTGCTATTCTTTTAACTCCACCTATGATAACAACACCTGTTAATACTGCTAATACTATACCTGTAACCCATGTAGGTGTTCCAAATTGATTTACCATCATATTTGATATTGAATTTGCCTGAACAGTATTTCCTATACCGAATGCTGCAACACTTCCAAAGAAAGCAAATGCATATGCAAGTGGTTTGTTTTTAAGGCCATACTCTAAAACATACATTGGTCCACCAGCCATTGTGCCATCAGCTGTTTTTACTCTGTATTTAACTGCAAGAAGAGATTCTGAATATTTTGTTGCTATACCGAATACACCTGTCATCCATGTCCAGAAAACAGCTCCAGGTCCTCCTAATGCTATTGCAGTTGCAACTCCAACTATATTTCCAGTTCCGATTGTAGCAGCTAAAGCTGTTGCAAGTGCACCGAACTGACTTACGTCTCCAGTTGCAAAATCATCTTTTGTAACTGATAATTTTATTGCCTTTCCAATGTGTCTTTGAATGAATTTTAGGCGGAATGTTAAATAAAGATGAGTTCCGAATAATAAAATTACTAGCGGCCAGCCCCAAAGCCATCCATCGATAGTTGTTACCAATTTTGCAATACCTTCCATTTCAAATCCTCCTACTTAGTTATTGTTTTCCAAACGCATACAAACGTTTGCAATCATTATTATATTATATTTTTTTTATAAATACAATATGTATTTTTCATTAATTTGTGATATTTATTTCATATTTCGGATGTTTTTTTCACGGTTATTGAATTTTGTTTCATTGTTAAAAACATCGCAGAAGTATGAAGCCAAAATCGAACAATCTCTCTAATAAAAAAGTATGCTGAGTTTCTCAACATAATTTTTTTGTTTAAGTCATAAATTTTTCTAAATATTATAAATCTAATTTATTTAATGCATCTCTAAGTATTTTCAATTCTTCAGCTGACAATGTAATTCCTTTGCCCATTTTTTCGTGGTCAGGAGCCCACTCTCTTAAGTCATATTTAGGACTTCTTTCATTCCAGCTTATTAAATTAAATTCTTTATACCACCCTTTAGCTGACTCTGAAAGTTGTGCTATTTCTTCAACTATTTCATATTTAAACTCTGCCATATATTACCTCTTTATTGATTTATTTTACGTACTTTATAATAACATCATCAATTAATTCCGTCTATATAAATTTCAGATTATTTATTCATTATTAGCTTTATATCGTTGCTCTTTTATGTATCCTAACCTATAAGCATCTAACAACATTTCTAACTCTTTTATCTGGGATTTTAATTCTTCACCAACATCTGTATCTTTTACCCTTTTTCTTTCAACTTCCTTTTCCAACACCATAGTGGTAGAATGAATATCTTTTTCTTCTTCTATAGCTATTTGAGTAGATTCAAACGGATCATGTGAGACCATTAAAAGTCCATAAGAATTATATATAAGAGTATAGCCTGCGATACCTGTGGTGCTTTGATAAGCCTTTGAAAATCCACCATCAATAACTAAAAGTTTGCCATTCGCCTTTATAGGACTCTCTCCATTTTTGCTTTTAACCGGAACATGGCCATTTATAATATGAGAAACATCAGGATTCAAGCCAAATTCCTCAAAAATTAATTTGCACATTTTCTCGCTGTCTTCTAACTTGAAATAAGGATTTTTCTTTTCAACATGAGTTTCTTTGTCATTTATGAAATACCTTTCAAATGTTGTCATTTTATCCTTACCGAATAGAGGAGAATCAGGACCCGTCCACATGTACCAGGTTAAATCCATACCATATAATTTTCCTTCAGGATTATTTTCATGGAAATAACCTTCTCTTATTAAAATCTCAAGCCTGTCAAAATAAGATTTGCCACTGTATGATTTACCCGAAGAACCTATTTTTACGCTTTTGAAACTACCATCTTCATTTACCGGAATACAACCGTGATACATCAAATTAGAATTGAACTTTAAATACATGCTTCCATTTGTAAAAAGAAATCTCACGTGCTTTTGAAGTTTTTCACTGTTTAAAAATGATGACTTTAATTTTTCAATCAGTTCTTTCTCTTCTTTAATCAGTTCATAAGGATTATTAGGATTTATTGTTGGAAAATTATTATCATTCAAATCGTAAATTTTATCATTAAGGTTAATAGTACCATCTTCATAATTTATTTTATTTAATAAAAGTCTGTCTTCCATGCAAAAGTGAGGACGCCTTTTAATTATTTCACCTTCTAATTTAAATTGTATTATAGAAATAGCTTTGTGCATTTTTGCAGTAAGCTTCAAGTCGTTTTCATTATATGCAATGCCACTCTCTACTTTAGGTTTAAATGCAACACAATCATCATTTCCATAAAATTCCAAAGCAAAAGTTGCTAACGGGAGCATGTTTATTCCATACCCATCTTCAATTGTGTCTAGATTTACATATCTGGCACAAATTCTAATAACTGTCGCAATGCAAGCTTCGCTTCCGGCAGCAGCACCCATCCACAATACATCATGATTTCCCCACTGGATATCAACTGAATGGTAATTCATAATTGTATCCATTACAACATCCGCACCAGGTCCTCTATCAAATATATCCCCTACGATATGAAGTCTGTCTATAACTAATCTTTGAATAAGCTTTGACATTGCAATTATAAACTCATCAGCTCTTCCAATTCTTATTATTGTATTTATTATTTCACTATAATATTCTTCCTTATCGAATTCCTCAGGACCTTTGTGCATGAGTTCATCAATTATGTATGCAAATTCATTTGGCAAAGCCTTTCTAACTTTCATGCGTGTATACTTAAATGCTGCTTTTCTGCTTACTTCTACCAGTCTGTACATGGTAATTTTATACCATTCTTCAATATTCTTTTCTTGCTTATGAATAATTTCCAACTTTTGTTCCGGATAATATATAAGTGTTGCGAGACTTTTTATATCTTTTTCGCTCATTGTATTGCTAAAAACTTCCGTTATCTTACGTTTTATATTTCCTGAACCATTTCTCAACACGTGATTAAAAGACTCACACTCTCCATGAATATCAGACAAAAAATGTTCCGTACCTTTAGGAAGATTTAAAATTGCTTGTAAATTTATTATTTCAGTACATGCTGAAGCTATTGTGGGATATTGTTTAGATAAGAGTTTTAAATATCTTAGTTCTTCTTCTAATCCTTGAATTGAATCACCATCAGAATATGACATACTACATCTCCTTTAAAAATATTATTATATTATATTATAACAGATATTTTATATATGTCACATACTTAATCGTTAAAATTTAATTTTATGTAGCAAAAATTCTGTAACAAAAAATCATGCATAAATCAAAAATTTATTTTAATTTGATACATGATTTTTAGATCGACTTTTTTGTAAGGGTACAAAAAATTGTTGACCTTACTTAAACACTATTCAACAGTGACACTTTTTGCAAGATTCCTTGGTTTATCAATATCACAGCCCTTTAATAATGCAGCGTAATATGCAAGATACTGTGCCGGGATTATTGCTGCCAACGGTGATAAAAGTTCATTTACGTCATCTATTACTATTTGATCTGTTTCCTGGCTTAGTTTGCGCATGGATATTACCATGGTTGCAGCTCCTCTTGCCTTAACTTCCTTAATGTTGCTTCTTGTGTTAAGATTTATATTATCTTGTGTTATTACTGCTATAACAGGAGTGTTTTGTTCAATTAAAGCGATCGTTCCATGTTTTAATTCACCTGCTGCAAATCCTTCTGTCTGTATATATGAAATTTCTTTTAATTTCAGCGAAGCTTCCAGACAAACGAAATAATCCATACTTCTTCCTATATAAAAACAATTTCTGCTGTCTATTAAAAACTTTTCTGCTAAATCTTTATAATTATCTTTATCATCACAAAGAGTTTCCATCGAATATGCAATTTTACTTAATTCCTTAAAAATATTAATATTAATTTTATTGCCAGTCAATGTTGCAAGTATTGATAATACAGCAATTTGCGCAGTATATGCTTTTGTTGATGCAACTGCAATTTCAGGACCTGCATATAAAAGCAAAGTATTGTCAGCTTCTCTTGATAATGTCGATCCTTTTACATTTGTCAATGTCATTGTTTTATAACCCATTTGTTTTACTTTAACTAAAACTGCTCTGCTGTCTGCTGTTTCACCGCTTTGTGATATAAACAAAAACAATGGCTTTTCAGTTATAATAGGCATATTGTAAATAAACTCGCTGGCTATTACAACTTCTGTAGGTTTTCCTGCAATTTTCTCAAAAAACTGCTTACCTATGAGTCCAGCGTGATAGCTTGTTCCGCATGCTATAATATATAATTTATCGCATGCTTTTAATCCTTCTACTATTTCAGGAGCTATATACATATTTCCATTTTCATCTGAGTATTCAGAAATTATTTTTCTTATTACAAATGGCTGCTCTTCAATTTCCTTCATCATGTAGTGAGGATATGTTCCTTTTTCTGTATCAGAAGCATCTATATCTGCTGTATATGGTTCTCTTGAAACTTTATTGCCGTATATTGTAAATATTTCTATTGTATCTCTTGTTATTTTCAAAAATTCTTTATCTTCTATTTCATAAAATAAATTTGTGTGATTTATCATAGCCATCGCATCGCTGCCAAGCATGTTAAAGCCATCACCTTTTCCTGCCAAAAGAGGTGTTTTGTTTTTTGCAGCATACAATGTATTTGAATCTTCTCTATCGAGAATGGCAAGAGCATAAGAACCTTTTAATTCACTCATAGTGTGTCTAATTGCAAGTTCAACTGCTTCACCATCATTTACAAACTTCTCAATAAGCTGTACTATTACTTCTGTGTCTGTATCGCTTGTGAACTTTGTACCATTAAGATATTTATGTCTTAATTCTTCCTCATTTTCAATAATTCCATTATGCACCAAAGTGAATCGCTTCGAGCAGCTCTGGTGAGGATGTGAATTAATTTTGTTTGGTACTCCATGTGTAGCCCATCTTGTATGGCCTATTCCCAGTGTTCCTGTGAAATTATTTTCCATAGATTCTCTTAATTGAACTATTCTTCCTTTTTCTTTGCATACATAAACATCATTGCTGTTTAATATAGCGATTCCTGCTGAGTCATATCCTCTGTATTCTAATTTTTCCAAACCGCCTAGAATTATTTCTTTTACATCTTCAGAACCAATGTATCCAACTATTCCGCACATATCAATTCTCCATTCTTGTTTTATTATATTTAAGCACAATAAAGCAACAATATTACAATAATATTATTTTTTTATTTTAATAAAATTAATTCATGGGAATTGTTAACTAGACTTATATTATTTCAATAAAGATATGAAAGCTTTTGGTTTTATTTTGTATAACAGTTACCTGTTATTTTTGTAAAAACCATCTCGATGAAGCTTCACCGCAGAGCACCCGCCGAATATTCGATAACTCTGTCCTCGTCAACTATAATAGTTCTGGCGCTATAATATTATTATCCTTAACCTTTCCCGATTATCCTCCTTTTAAATTTATTATTAATTTATGAAAATAAAAAAAATTAGTTACTTTATTTTTTAATTTTATCACATAATAGATAAATAGTACATGATTTTTTAAATTATATCAACTTGTTTTGCAATTTTCCATTACTCAACCTTTTGTTCAATTATTTGCCATGTATTATATATAATTAGCTGTAAATAATATGATTAGAAAGTCAATAAAAGATTTTCAAAAAATTTAATCCTGTAAATTTTGAAATTTAACCTGTAGTCTACATATATTGTACTCAGGTTGATAGGGCCCAAAAAGTATAATTTACCATTTAAACATTATCTTACATGATTAAATTCAATTCAAATGACAATAATAACAATACATCACTTAAGAAGGGAGAAATGAATTATGGCAACTAACAATAACAGCGGAAGCAACAATATAGTTGTTCCAGAAGCAAAGCAGGCATTGAATCAAATGAAGACTGAAATAGCTAACGAATTAGGATTAACTAACTATGAACAGGTAGACAAAGGTAACCTTACTGCAAGACAGAATGGTTATGTAGGCGGATACATGACTAAGAGATTAGTTGAAATGGCACAGAGACAAATGAGCGGTTCATCTGGAATGGGTTCTAGCGGAATGCAAACTAAATAAGACCTTAAATAATATTTTATATAAAAAAATTGGTGAATGGCCTAAGCTATTCACCAATTAATTTTATTTATTAACTGCTTTTTCTTTTTTAAGTTCATCTATTAGCATAGGTACTACTTTAAATATATCTCCAACTATACCAACATCAGCAACATCAAATATTGGAGCTGTTTCATCCTTATTGATTGCTATGATGAATTCAGATTCTTCCATACCTGCCAAATGCTGTATTGCCCCAGAAATACCACATGCTATATATAAGTTTGGTCTAACAGTTTTTCCTGTCTGTCCAACTTGTCTATCCTTTGGAACCCAACCTGAATCAACAGCTGCTCTTGATGCAGAAATTGTTCCGCCAAGCAAATCAGCCAATTCTTCAAGCATTGGATAATTTTCAGGTCCATGCATTCCTCTTCCGCCTGAAACCAAAACTTTTGCATCTTCTATATTCATTCTTTGTTGAATTATTTTAATAACATCTAATATTTCAACATTCTTGCATTTTGCAGGAATTTCCAATTTATATTCTTCAATATTCACAGGATTTTGTTCAGAATATTTTGCTTTTTTCATAACTCCAGGTCTTACAGTTGCCATTTGTGGTCTGGTAGTTGGGCATGCAATTGTAGCCATTAGGTTTCCACCAAAAGCTGGTCTGGTCATCATCAGATTCAATTTTTCAGGTTCTTCATCATCAGGTTCAATTGTTAATCCTGTGCAGTCAGCAGTCAAACCTGCTTTTAACCTTGCAGCAACTCTTGGTGCCAAATCTCTTCCGATAGCAGAGGCTCCATATAATACAATTTCAGGCTTTTTATCATTTACTATGTGATTTAATGTATATACATATGGTTCTGTCATGTATAAATCAAGCATGTCATCATCTACATATATTACTTTATCAGCACCAGCATAGCATAATTTTTTAGCTTCATCAAGCATGTCTTTTCCAAGAAGAACTGCTGTTACAGTAGTGTCTAAATCTTTTGCCAATTGCTTACCTTTGCCTACAAGTTCAAAGGCTACTTTTTGTACTTTACGGTCTCTTTGTTCAGCAAAAACAAAGACGCCTTTATATTCAGAAATATTCATTTTGTCTCCCTCCTACTATATAATAAATTTTTCTTTCATTTTATCAACTATCAATTCAGCTGATTCCTGTGGTTCTAGGTTAAATACCTTACCTGCTGACTTAGCACCTTTGGTAAATGATTTTTTAACCTTAGTAGGAGAACCCTTTAATCCAATTTCATTTAAATCAACATCTAAATCTTTTACTGTCCAGACTGTAACTTGTTTTTCTCTGTAAGCATCAAATATTCCACCTGGTGTCATGTAGCGAGGTTCATTTAATTCTGCCAATGCTGTTATTAAACAAGGTAATTTAGCTTTTAAAGTGTGATACCTATCTTCATATTGTCTTTTGACAATAATAAAATCTCCATCAATTTTAATTTCTTCTGCATAGCTGATATTAACCAATCCTAAATGTTCAGACATCTCAGGTCCAACTTGTGCAGTATCTCCATCAATTGCTTGTCTTCCTGTAATTATCAAATCATATTTGAGTTTATTCATTGCTGCTGCAAGAGTTTTTGATGTAGCTAACGTATCAGCTCCTCCAAAAGCCCTGTCTGTTACAAGTACAGCCTCATCAGCTCCCATTGCCAACGCTTCTTTAAGCGCTAAATCTGCTTGAGGAGGTCCCATGGATACCACTGCTACATGTGCACCCATTTCATCTTTTAATCTTAAAGCTGCTTCTAAACCTGCTTTATCGTCCGGATTAATAATGCTAGGAACGCCTTCTCTTATTAATGTGTTTGTTTTTGGATCAATCCTGACCTCTGTTGTATCAGGCACTTGTTTTATACATACTACTATATTCACTGTCTTAGCCTCCCTACTTCAACATACTTGCACTGATAACCATTTTCTGAACTTCTGATGTACCTTCATAAATTTCAGTTATCTTAGCATCTCTCATCATTCTCTCAACAGGATAGTCTCTTGTATATCCATATCCTCCATGGAGCTGAACAGCTTTTGTAGTAACATCCATAGCTGCTTCTGCTGCAATCAATTTTGCCATTGCCGCTTCAACACCATACTCTTTTCCTGCATCCTTGCTGCATGCCGCTCTGTAAACAAGCATTCTGGCTGCATCAACTTTTGTTTGCATATCTGCTAATAGAAACTGTGTGTTTTGGAATTTTGAAATTGATTTTCCAAATTGTTTTCTTTCTTTTACATATTTTACAGTTTCATCAATAGCACCTTGAGCTATTCCAAGTGCCTGAGCTGCTATTCCTATTCTTCCGCCGTCAAGAGTCTTCATAGCTATTTTAAAGCCTTGTCCACTTTTTCCAAGAAGATTTTCTTTTGGAACTACACAATCTTCAAAAATCAATTCGCATGTTGCCGAACCTCTTATACCCATTTTTGCTTCTTTCTTTCCTATTGAAAAACCAGGGAATGTGCTTTCAACAATAAATGCTGATATTCCTCTTGTACCTTGTGATTTGTCAGTCATTGCCATAATTATATAAACATCCGCATAGGATGCATTAGTAATAAATATTTTGTTTCCATTAAGAATATAGTTATCTCCGTCTAGTACTGCCTTCGTTTGTTGACCGGCTGCATCTGTTCCTGCTCCCGGTTCTGTGAGACCAAATGCTCCCAACCATTCTCCTGAAGCAACTTTTGTTAAATATTTCTTTTTTTGCTCTTCAGTTCCATACTCCATCAGAGGAGATCCACACAGTGATGTATGCGCTGATAATATAACACCTGTTGTTCCACAAACTTTTGATAATTCTTCAACTGCCATAGTATAAGTTAAATAATCACAACCTTGTCCGCCGAATTCCTTTGGAAACGGTATTCCCATAAAACCGTATTTGTGCATTTTTTCCACGGTTTCAACGGGAAATCTTTCTTCTTCGTCAATTTCTTGTGCCAATGGCTCCACTTCGTTGACAGCAAAACTTCTGAACAACTGTCTTGCCATTTCATGTTCCTTGCTTAATTGAAAATTCATAATTTCACTCCCTTAAATTTTTGTTTCTACCCTTTTCCCTTAAACCCAATATTTGTTAATCTTTTAACTTTCTAAGTTAAAGTATCCCATCAACGCTTCAATTGTACTAAATTGTAAATTAAATATCAACCTTTATTTATTATTATTTCATTTTTTTATAATTGCATTCATTCCCGTAATAAATAATATAAAATCCATATTAATATATGGATTCTATTTATAGATTTACTATTTAAATTTCGGATGTCTTTTTTCAATAAAAGCAGTCATACCTTCTTTTTGATCTTCCGAGGCGAAGCATAATCCAAAAATATTTGATTCATATGCAATTCCTGTTTCAATGTCGGTTTCTATTCCCCTGTTCATTACTTCCTTTGCATATTTCACTGCAATTCGTGAATTTGATTTTATTTTATCAGCTATCTTGTATGTTTCTTCCATTAGATTTTCTTTTTCTGTTACTTTGTTAACGAGTCCTATTCTATATGCTTCATCTGCATCAATATGACCACCTGTAAAAATCAATTCCTTAGCTTTTCCCATTCCCACAAGTCTTGGCAATCTCTGAGTACCTGAAAATCCAGGAATAATTCCAAGACCCACTTCAGGCTGTCCAAATTTAGCTTTTGTTGATGCAATTCTCATGTCACATGCCATTGATAATTCACAGCCTCCACCAAGAGCAAAACCATTAACAGCTGCAATTACTACCTTCTTTAATGTTTCAATTTTTCGGAACAATCTTGCTCCATCTTCACCGAATTTTTTTGCTTGTGTTGCGTCCAAATCCTTCATGTAAGAAATATCCGCTCCAGCTACGAAAGCTTTTCCTTCGCCTGTTAAAACAACAATCGAAACTTCATTGTCATCATTGATCTGGTCAAATACGAATTCAAGTTCTTTAAGAATTTCTGCATTCAATGCATTTAGTGTTTGTGGACTGTTGATTGTTACAGTGCAAATACCATCATTTTTCTCTACTAACAAATTCTCTAATTTCATTGCAAAACCTTCCTTTATTTATCGTTATTTTTATTATAACACCGATTGTTAATTTTTTCGTTAATTTTTATTAATGATTAAGTGAAAAAGTCTGAACTGCACATGTACAATTCAGACTTATGTTATTGAATTAAATTAGTTAAATCCCACATTTTTTCAAGAACATGCTTTATTTTGTATTTTTGCGCCAAATCATTAGAATTTAATTGCCAGCCTACAAGTATAGGTGTCACTAGTGCATTCAATGCACACTCCATGTCAAATCTTGAATCGCCTACATATAATGTACTTTCCGTTGTACTTCCTAATTCATTTATGGCTTTAACCAATGGTTCTTTATCTGGTTTATGCTTTGTTACATCATCGGCAGAAACTACAACATCAAAATACTTTGCAATGTTGAATGTTTCCAGAGCAGATACTGTTGAACTTCTAAGCCTTGATGTAGCTATTCCCAGTTTTATACTTTTGCCTTTCAAATAATTTAAAGTATCTTCAACAGTTTCATAAAGTGTTACTTCCTCATTAAATCTATCTTTTTGATAATCTCTGTAACATGCTATAACATCTTCAAAACTAAAAGCTTCAAAATCTCTTGTCAAAGTTAATTCCAAAGGCTCTCCAAAAGTACTCATAATATACTCTTCGCTACAATTTTTTTGAAGAAACTCAGTATAAATGTGCTTAAAAGAATTTATTATCATTTTATTAGTGTTTGCCAGTGTGCCGTCAAAATCAAATATTACTGTATCAATCATCTGCAACTCCTATTTATGTTTTGTTTTCATGCTAAGGCCAATTCTTTGTCTTTCTTTGTCGATGCTTATAATAGTAACCTGTACAACATCTCCGACTTGCACTACTTCCATAGGATTCTTAATATATTTATCGCTCATCTCTGAAAGATGTACAAGACCATCTTGTTTAACTCCTATATCAACAAATGCACCGAAATCCACAACATTTCTTACAGTTCCTGTGAGTTTCATTCCAATTTCCATATCTTCTATTTTAACAACATCACTTCTGAATATTACATTTTGCATTTCATCTCTAGGATCTCTGCCGGGTTTCTTAAGTTCTTCTATAATATCTGTAAGAGTAGGTACACCAATGTTTAATTTATCTGCAAGCACTTTGACCCTATCATTGTATCTTTCTTTTTGAAGTTTCTTTTCTTCCTTAAAGTTTAATTGTGATAATGCTTCAAGACCTTTAAGCCTATTATTATTAGATGATATTTTAACCTTTTTCTCATCTTCTTTCACTGCCACTTTCATAATTCTTTCATTAATATCATTAAGGTTTCCATTTTTTACATCTTCAAGCTTATAACCAAGTATTTTTAAGAAATTTTCTGCAATTTCATATGACTCAGGATGTACTGCTGTTTTATCTAATGGACTATCTCCGTCAGATATTCGCATAAAACCGGCACATTGCTCAAATGCTTTGTCTCCAAGCTGCTTAACTTTCAAAAGTTCTCTTCTGTTTATAAACTTACCGTTTTCTTCTCTATATTTTACTAAATTTTTAGCTATTGTTTTGGATATTCCTGACACATATTGAAGGAGTGCCGGTGATGCAGTATTTAAATCTACTCCAACACTGTTTACACAGTCTTCTACAACTCCATCTAATTCCTGCCCAAGCTTTGGCTGATTAACATCATGCTGATACTGACCTACACCTATGCTCTTTGGATCTATTTTAACAAGCTCAGACAATGGATCCTGCAATCTTCTGCCTATTGATATAGCACCTCTTATTGTAACATCTAAATCAGGATATTCTTCCTGTGCTAATCTTGAAGCAGAATATACTGATGCTCCTGCTTCACTAACTATTGTATATGTAACTTTTTTGTCTAATCTTGTTAACATGTCTGATACTACCTGCTCAGTTTCTCTTGAAGCAGTACCGTTTCCTATAGTAATTACATCTATGTCATATTTTTTAATTAATTCAGTCATTATTTTCTGAGATTTTTCCACTTCATTTCTTGGTTCATTAGGATATATTACTCCTTGTTCCAAAAACTTGCCTGTTTCATCTAATATTGCCAGCTTGCATCCTGTTCTGAAACTTGGATCAATAGCAAGTATTCTTATATCTTTAACCGGAGGAACCATTAAAAGATTTTTGGTATTTTTCCCAAAAACTTTTATAGCTTCTTCTTCAGCCATCTCTGTAATCATGTTTCTTACTTCTCTTTCTATTGAAGGAGCAATAAGTCTTTTATAACCATCTTCAATAGCTGATAAATAATAACTTGTGGTTAAAGCTGATTCATTTTTTATTTCTTTAGATTTCAAATAGTTTATTATTTTATCATCAGGTGTATTCAGCTTAACTTTCAGTTTCTTTTCCTTCTCGCCTCTGTTAATGGCTAGAATTCTGTGATTTGCTATTTTACGAACAGATTCTTCAAATTTATAATACATTTCATAAACAGTTTTTTCATTTTCATCTGTCGCTTCTGTTGATAAAATACCGTCTGCAACATATATTTCTCTTATGTGTTTTCTGTAGTCTGCATTATCTGAAATTATTTCTGCTATTATGTCACATGCACCTTCATAAGCTTCTTTAGAATTCTTAACACCCTTTTCCTCATCTATAAATGGCATTGCAATTTCTTCAAGATTGCCTTTTATAATATTTTGAGATAAAATTATATTTGCAAGAGGTTCAAGCCCTTTTTCCTTTGCTTTAGAAGCGCGCGTTGATTTTTTCTGTTTAAAAGGTCTGTATAAGTCTTCTATTCGCTGTAAAACATCAGAATTCATTATTTCATTTTTAAGTTCTTCTGTAAGTTTTCCTTGTTCTTCAATTAAACGTATTACTTCTTCTTTTCTAGATTCAAGGTTCCTCAAATATACAAGTCTTTCATACAAATCTCTAAGTACAACATCATCCAAAGAACCTGTCTGCTCCTTACGGTAACGCGCTATAAACGGAATTGTATTTCCCTCATCAATTAATTGCACCGTATTTTCAACTTGAAATGGTTTTATATTAAATTCATTACACAAAATCTTATTTATATCTATCATTTATCTCTCCCCTACAATATCCTCATCTATTGTTCAAGCGATTTCATCTTCAAATATTCATTTATAAACAAGTCAATATTGCCATCCATAACTGACTGAACATTTCCAGTTTCAGCGTTTGTACGATGATCTTTTACAAGATTGTACGGATGAAAAACGTAGGACCTTATTTGACTTCCCCAGGCAATTTGATTATATTTGCCTTGAATATCTTCGATTTTTTCTTTGTTTTCAATTTGCTTAATTTCAAGCAGTTTTGATTTAAGCATTTTCATTGCAAAATCTTTATTGCTGCGCTGTGATCTTTGGTTTTGGCATGATACTACAATTCCGGTAGGAATATGTGTTATTCGAATAGCTGAATCTGTAGTATTAACATACTGACCTCCGGCTCCACTTGAACGAAATGTATCTACTCTTATATCTGCTTCACTGATTTCAACATCTTCGTCATCTGTCATTTCAGGTGTAATATCAACTGATGCAAAAGATGTATGCCTTCTATTTAAAGAATCAAACGGCGATATTCTCACTAAACGGTGTACACCTTTTTCTGATTTTAAATATCCATATGCATTTTCACCTTCAACAAGCAAAGTAACACTTTTAATTCCTGCTTCTGTATCAGGAAGGATATCTAAAACTGTCGACTTGTATCCATGTGAATCTATCCATCTTGAGTACATACGATAAAGCATGTCCGCCCAGTCTTGAGCTTCTGTACCGCCTGCTCCTGCGTGTATTGATAAAATAGCATTGTTCTCATCGTAATCACCGCTTAAAAGTGCAAAAATTCGAGCATTCTCAAGCTGTTTCTCTACTTCATCCATACTATTTTTAAGATCAGGCAAGTGACTTTCATCATCTTCTTCACGAATCATTTCAACAAAGAGTTCTATATCTTCAACCTGCTGCTTTAAATTTATATATTCATTAATTCTGTCTGTATTGTATTTTAACTTTTGCGATACTTTCTGAGCTCTTTCCTGGTTGTTCCAAAAATCCGGCTCCTGCATTTCTGATTCAAGTAATATGTTCTCATCCTTTAACTTTTCCAAGTCAAAGGGAGCCACCCACTTCATTTAAAATTGCATTGAATTTTTTTAAACTTTCTGTAATTTCATAAAAATCTATCAATTTATCAACTCCCTATTTTAAATTGTCCTGCTCGTTAGCACCACAGCATTTTTTATACTTTTTACCGCTTCCGCACGGGCATGGATCATTTCTTCCAACTTTTTTCTCTTTTTTTACAACCGGCTGTGGTTTTCCACCTAAATCTCCTCCACTTGTGCCTGTTATTTTAGCTACTTCTTTACGTTGTATTTTTTCCTGAGGTCTTACACGCATCAGCATTTTAACTGTATCTTCCTGTATTGATGCAGTCATCTCTTCAAACATGTCAAAACCTTCAACCTGGTATGCTCTTACCGGATCTTCATTACCTATAGCACGAAGCCCAATACCTTGTCTTAACTGATCCATAGCATCTATGTGGTCAATCCATTTTGTATCAACATTTCTAAGAAGTACAATTCTTTCTATTTCTCTAAAAGTGTCTGCTCCAAATTCCAATTCCTGTCTTTCGTAATGCCTGTCTACGGCATTTCTTGCTTTTTCTCTAAGTATATCTTTTGTTATATCTTCCTGCTTTACTCCTTCAAAAGAAATCAGCATGTAAAAAGTTTCAGCAATATATTTTTCAAATCCCTTTATATCCCAATTGTCACTGTATCTTTCATCAGTGGTGTACCTTTGTATACCATTGTCAATGAGCTCATTAATCATTTTAGATACATAATCCTTCAGGTCTTCACCAAGAAGTACTCTTTTTCTTTCAGAATAAATAACTTCTCTTTGTTTGTTCATTACATTGTCATATTGAAGAACATGTTTTCTTATTTCAAAGTTTCTTCCTTCAACTCTTCCTTGTGCTGTTTCAATAGTCCTAGTGAGCATTCCTGCTTCTAATGGTTCATCTTCAGGCATTTTCAATGTTTCTATTATTGTTTTAACTTTATCCCCTGCGAAAAGTCTCATCAAGTCGTCTTCCAATGATATATAAAAACGAGTTGAACCAGGGTCTCCTTGTCTGCCGGCACGTCCTCTTAACTGATTGTCAATACGTCTTGATTCATGGCGTTCCGTGCCAATTATGTGAAGACCTCCTGCTTCTCTTACTTTTTGCTGTTCATCTTGCAATTCTTTTTTAGATTCTTCTAATAAATTTTTGTACAGTATTCTTGCTTCCATAATTTCAACATCATCTGTTTCGTTGAAACCGTCTGATTGTAAAATTATTTCATCTGAATAGCCCTTGGATTTCATTTTATGCTTGGCAAGAAATTCAGGATTACCTCCAAGCACGATGTCTGTACCTCTGCCGGCCATATTTGTTGCAATTGTTACAGAACCAAGTCGTCCTGCCTGTGCTACAATTTCAGCTTCCTTGTCATGCTGCTTAGCATTTAAAACTTCATGCTTAACACCTTGTTTCTTAAGCATTCTGCTTAAAAGTTCTGATTTTTCAATGGAAATTGTACCAACTAATATTGGCTGTCCTGTTTTATGTTTTTCTATAATTTCAGCAATTACAGCATTGAATTTTCCTACTTCTCCCTTGTAAACAACATCTTGCATATCATTTCTTACCACATCTTTGTTTGTAGGGATTTCTATTACATCAACACCATAAATTTCTCTGAATTCATCTTCTTCTGTTTTGGCAGTACCTGTCATACCGGATAATTTTTTGTACATTCTGAAATAATTCTGGAATGTAATTGTTGCCAAAGTTTTAGATTCTTTTCTAACTTCAATTTTTTCTTTTGCTTCAATTGCCTGATGCAGTCCGTTGGAATATCTTCTTCCGTACATAATACGACCGGTGAATTCATCAACAATTAAAACCTCTCCATCTTTTACAATGTAATCAATATCTCTTCTCATTGTATTGTGAGCTTTCAAGGCTTGATTAATGTGATGGGATATTTCCATATTTTCCTGGTCAGCAAGATTTAAAATGTTGAAGAATCTTTCAGCCTTTGTTACTCCCCTTGCAGTCAAAGTAACATTTTTACCTTTTTCATCAACTATATAATCAACAGTGTCATCTTCATCATCTTCACCCATCATATAGTCCATTTTAGTTTTCTTTTCCTCAGGCAATTGAATTTTACCTTTCAATGGGATAACAAAACTGTTAGCCATTTCATATAATGATGTAGATTCATCACCTTCGCCTGAAATGATTAAAGGAGTTCTTGCCTCATCTATTAAAATAGAGTCTACCTCATCTATGATGCAGTAGTTCAAATCTCTTTGAACCATTTCTTCCTTGCGGATAACCATATTGTCCCTTAAGTAGTCAAAACCAAACTCATTGTTTGTTCCGTAAGTGATATCACTTTTGTAAGCGTTGATTCTTTCTTGTTTTGTTATACCATGAACAATACAGCCCACAGATAACCCAAGAAAATTGTGAACTTTTCCCATCCATTCACAGTCACGCTTTGCCAAATAATCATTTACTGTTATAACATGGACACCTTTACCATCTAACGCATTCAAATAAACCGGCAAAGTTGAAACTAAAGTTTTTCCTTCACCTGTTTTCATTTCTGCAATACGTCCCTGATGTAAAACCATACCACCTATTAACTGTACTTTGTAATGTCTTTGTCCAAGAACTCTCCACGCAGCTTCTCTTACCACAGCAAAAGCTTCAGGCAATATGTCATCCTTTGTTTCTCCATTTGCAAGACGCAGTTTAAATTCGTCTGTCTTTGCCTTCAGTTGACTGTCAGATAATTGTTCCATTGCTTGTTCTAATGACAAGATTTTATCCACTGTAGGCTCTAATCTCTTAACTTCTTTTTCGCTGTAAGAGCCAAAGATTTTTTCTAAAAATTTCTTCATAACTTATCCTTTCTCAATACTTATTGAACTGAAGTGACCAGCTGAATATCCAGAGCTCCATGCCCACTGCAAATTAAATCCGCCGCAATCTCCGTCAACATCAAGTATTTCTCCTGCAAAATACAGACCTTTCGTTTTTGTTGATTCGAGAGTATTAGGATTGATTTCTGACAAAGCAACTCCGCCTGCAGTAGTTTGTGCCTGCTGCCAAGTGTTGTGACCTGAAACTTCAAATTTCCATTCTTTTAATATATCAATTATTTTAAAAATTTCTTTCTTATTTAACTTCCCGCATTCTTTATCCAGCTTATCAAAACCTGCTTCCATCAGAACAACAGGAATTAGCTTTTTATTAATGAAACCAACCAGCCCATCTTCAATGCCTTTATAACCAATTTTAAAAAATCTTTCTTTAAGTATATCATAAAGCATTGCTTTAGTTAAATCAGGAAACATATCAACCGAAATGAAGACATGCTCACCTTTGTTTAAGGTTTCAATAACTTTCCTGCTGATTTGCAATATGGGAGGTCCTGATATTCCATAATCAGTAAATAAAATTTCACCTTTTTCTTCTCTTATTTGATTTTTGTAAGTGAAACTATTTACAACACCATCGAATCTTATTCCGGTAATTCTTTTAAAATATTTTCCATTAAGCTTAAGCTGCACTAACGCAGGGGATGGCTCAACTATTTTGTGTCCAAAGGATTTTGCAATTTCAAAGCCGCTTCCGTCAGATCCAAGCTGGGGGCTTGCTTTTACTCCGCTGCATAAAATTACTTTATCAGCATTGTAAGTTTTATCTTTACCTATAATACTGAATTTATCTTTATTTTTCCTTAACTCGATAACTTCAAAGTCGGTGACCTCTTCAATTTTAAGCCTTGCAGTTTCATATCTCAAAACATCTAAGACGCTTGATGCTTGCAATGAATTAGGATACACTTTTCCGCTGTCATCAACATATGGATAAATGCCCAAATCTTCAAAAAAAGACATTGTTCTCTGCAAATCAAAAAAATTCATTGCACTTTCAGCTTGTTTTATGTTTTTGCTGTGATACCGGTCCATTGACATATACATGTTTGTATAATTACATCTGCCATTGCCGGTAGCCAATATCTTTTTTCCAACTTTATTCATTTTTTCATAAATTATAACTTCAGCACCATTTCTGGCTGCAGCTATACCAGCCACAAGACCCGAAGCACCTCCGCCGATAACAGCTATTTTCATAGTATCATTCCCTTATTGTTATATTCCTAATTGGTTTATATGTTTTTATAATTTGTTCTGCAACTTTAAGGCCATCTATTGATGCAGACATTATTCCACCTGCATATCCGGAGCCTTCTCCGCATGGATAAATACCTCTTACATTGCTCTGCAATTCATCATCTCTTGTAATTCTAAGAGGTGATGATGTTCTGGTTTCAACACCTGTAAGAACCGCATCTGGTCTGTCATAATCAGTAAGCCAGTTGCCAAATGCTGATATTCCTTCTACAAGACTTTCACACACATAATTCGGGAGGCAATCCCATAAATTTGCAAAAGTTGCACCAGGTCTGTAAGTCGGATAAATTTCTCCAAATGAAGTAGATATTTTCTTTTCTTTGAAATCTTTAAACAATTGTACAGGAGCATGATAATTTCTTCCCCCTATTTCAAAGGCTTTGCGTTCCCATTTTCTTTGGAATTCAATACCTGCCAACGGGTCGTTTTCTCCTCCGAAGTCTTCTGGATTAATTGATACAACTATAGCTGAGTTTGCATTTTCCAAATCTCTCTCATGAAAGCTCATGCCATTAGTTACAACTCCTCCTTTTTCAGAAGAAGATGCCGTGACGAGACCTCCGGGACACATGCAAAATGTATAAACACTTCTTCCATTCTTGCATTTATGAACAAATTTATAATCAGCCGGTCCAAGATTAGGATGATTAGACAAATCTCCATATTGAGCTTCACTTATCATTTTTTGTGGATGTTCAATACGTACTCCAATGGAAAACGGCTTTGAGGTAAGCTGTAATTTATCGTTAAGCATTGCAAAAGTATCTCTTGCGCTGTGTCCAATAGCCAATACTAATATATCCGTTTCTATTATGTCGCTTTCAGTAACAATGCGGTGTATACTGTTATCCTTTATATTTATATCAGTTACACACTCTTCAAATCTGAATGTTCCACCTAGGCTTATTATTTTTTTCCTTATACTGACGATAACATTCCTCAATAGATCTGTTCCTATATGAGGTTTATTAACATAGGTAATTTCTGGCGGTGCTCCCGCTTCAACAAACTCTTCAAGAACTTTTTTGCCTCTTTTAGATCTGTCCTTTATAAGCGTGTTTAATTTACCATCAGAAAAAGTTCCTGCGCCTCCTTCTCCAAATTGTATATTAGAGCTTTCATTTAAAGTACCGTCTTTCCAAAACTTTTCAATGTCTTTTACACGTTCCTTAACTTTTTTGCCTCTTTCCAAAATTATTGGATTGTAGCCTTTTTCCGCAAGAAGCAACGCACAGAATAAACCTGCCGGTCCGCTTCCAACAATAACAGGTCTATTATTTAATAATTTTTCTCCTGTCACTTCAACTTCATATATAAAAGGCTCAACAACAGATACATTATTGATTCTCTTTGAAATTTTAATGTCATTGTAAAAATCAACATCCAGAGCATATATAAACATTATTTCGTCTTTTTTTCTAGCATCTATTGATTTCCTGAATACTGAAAGGGATTTAATTTCTTCTTTTTTAACTTTCAATGATTCTGCAGCTTTTAATATTAAATCATCTTCCGTATGATCAATTGGAAGCTTAACTTGCTGTATTCTTATCATTTATTGCACCTCTTACTTCAAACAATTTTGTCATCTTGATTCTTTTGTAACTTTACTATTATATCACAATTTTTAATTATATTCATACAAATAAAACATAATAATAATTAAATTTCTTTCCCATCGATAGGACTTGACATTATTATATACGTTTCTGTATTTCCATAAAATTGAATTTTACCGACAATTTCTTCAAGATGAGACATCTCCCTTAAATATGCTTTCATAATCATGCTATGAGGTCCCGTTACATGGTGACACTCTACTATTTCTTCTGCCTTCATAGCAAAATCCAAGAATTTTTCTTGTTTTTCCGGCTTAATTGATGCATTTATAAGAACACAAATAGGCTTTCCTACTTTTTCATTGTTAACAACAGCTTTGTAGCACTCAATTATGCCCACATCTTCAAGTCTTTTTACTCTCTCAGCAACTGCAGGAGGGCTTAGGGATACAACTTTTCCCAGTTCTTTCATTGAAATTCTTCCATCCCGTTGCAATATACTTATTATTTTCAAATCCGTTTGGTCCATCAAAATACCACCTTATTTTATTAGTTATATATCTTAAATAACTATTTATTAATATGAGCTATATCTAAAATTGTTATTTAAATTATGTACAATTGTATATTTGCATGATATTATGACCATGCTAAACATAATAAATAATATTCTTGTATATAATTGTTTCATTGTCAAAATATTTTAATTTCAAATTAATATATACAAGTTGAATTATCTGTGTTATTATATCATACATATGTAAATCATATCAAGAAAAAGCTTAATATAGTTTGCCAAAAGTTACTGTTTTACAATTATTTTAAAGAATATTAGTGATTTAAATGATAATAATATTGATTAGAAATGTGAGGAGGAAATATGCCTAATTTAAAAATCACAGAGACGTCACTTAGAGATGGACATCAATCTCTGATTGCAACAAGATTAACTACAGATGAAATATTGCCCATTTTATCTGAAATGGACAAAGCCGGATTTTATTCAATGGAAGTTTGGGGTGGAGCCACTTTTGATACATGTCTTAGATTCCTAAATGAAGATCCATGGGAAAGACTTAGAAAAATAAGAGCTAATGTTAAAAATACAAAACTTCAAATGCTGTCAAGAGGACAAAACTTATTGGGTTATAAAAATTACCCCGACGATATTGTTGAAAAATTTCTAAAAAACGCAATTTATGAAGGAATTGATATAATAAGAATATTTGATGCTTTAAACGATTTCAGAAACTTAAGAAAGTCTATTGAAGTTGTAAAGGAAGAAGGAGCGCATTGCCAATGTGCCATATCTTATACAACCAGCCCGGCACACACTACAGAATATTACTTGCAATTAATAAAAAATTTTGAAAATGCAGGTGCTGATACAATTTGCATAAAAGATATGTCAGGAATTTTACTTCCTTACGAAGCTTATGACTTAGTAAAAGCAATAAAGAAAATAACAAAGCTTCCTTTGGAATTTCACACTCACTGCACAAGCGGCATAGCTCAAATGACAATGCTTAAAACAATTGAAGCCGGTATAGATATAGTTGATACATCCATATCTCCATTATCATCAGGAACATCTCAACCGGCTACAGAATCACTTGCTTTATCCTTGAAAGAAACTCAGTGGGATCCCGAACTTGATTTGAGTAGCCTTAACAATATTGCAGATTATTTTAAAAAAGTAATGAAGAATTATCAGGACAATGGAACTTACAATATGAAAGTATTGATGACAGAGCCAAAAACATTGCAATATCAAATTCCCGGAGGAATGTTATCAAATATGATATTCCAAATGAAAGCTCTTAACGCCAACGATAAATTTGAAGACGTGCTTAAAGAAGTCCCTAAAGTTAGAGAAGACTTGGGATTCCCTCCTCTTGTAACTCCAATGAGTCAAATGATTGGAGCACAAGCTGTTTTCAACGTAATATCCGGGGAGAGATACAAAATAATACCAACAGAAATAAAAAATTATGTAAAAGGACTGTATGGAAAATCTGCCGCACCTATCTCTGATGAAATAAAAAATATTATCATCGGAGATGAAAAAGTTATAACAGTCAGGCCAGCTGATTTATTAAATGATGAATTCGAACAACTTAAAGATGAAGTTGGAGACTTAGCACAATCAGAGCAGGATGTTTTGTCTTATGCATTGTTTCCGCAAGTTTCCAAGGACTTCTTTGAAAAAAGAAAAGCAATGTCAGTAAATGTTGTACAAATTTAATAATTATAATAAAAAAGGCAAACATTAGCATGAAAAATGCAGTGCAGCCTTTTTTTATTTACATGTACTCCTAAGCAACTTATAGATTTTTTAATTGATTTTGCATTAATACACCCACAATATCAGCAAATCTTTCAGGTGAACTTATTCTTGCAAAATTGTGGCCGTAAATCTTTTTGGCAGAATCAACATCCTCATCTTCACCGGTAAAAACACATAGAATTGAAACTCCTTTGTTTATCCCCTTTTTCACTTCAAAAGCCGAGTCATTGACACCTGCTGCTCCTGAATATTCGCTGTGGGCAGGAACCATTCCCGTTTCAGGAATGCACTGTATGTCATTTGGCTTGCAGTCCGAAAGAACTATCAGTATCTTGTGCTCGCTTTCATAGTTTTCCATCATATGAAGAGCAGTACGTATTGCCAGACCATCACGATTGCATCCTGATGCATTGTATTTGAAAATCCAATCATTCTTGTCTGTTTCGCTGTAATCTCGATGCAAATTGATAATTGTGAAATTCCTAAGACTTGAAAAAGAATACACTCTTACAGGTATCTGGCAACGTGTAAAGCTTTCTGCTATAACAAAACCCTGGGATGCTATGATTTCCTGTCTCTCAAACTGAGATGCAGAAGAATCAAGCAATATGTCAACCGTTATATTTCCGAGAGCATTTCTTAAGTCCTTTATGAAAACCTTGCTATCCTTAAGATAAGCGTTTCTCCATATCATGTTTGCACAAAGTTTACCTGTCTTCGACCTGCTTGATGATGATTCAAAATTTACAATCAGAGTATTTCTTATTTTATTTGTAAGTTTTGAAATACTTTCATGGTTTCTCGCATTAAATTCATTGTAATAATTTATGTTTCTTTCCCTTTGTTCCAAAGCTGCTTTCTTGAAATAGACAGCATCGGCGTCACTTCCCAATTTAAAGTCAAATTCTCCCCGAGTGAAATGAAGATGGGATTTTTTGTGATTCCCGGCACACAGAACCTGCTCCAGCAACCTGGTTCTGTGTTCAGACAGGATGGACGCACCATAATACTTCTGAATGTAATGTCTGTCAGTTTCGATTATTTTATTTGAAAATTTATTTTCTATAAGAATTTTTTTATGTGAATCATCATGATCCAGAATATTTATGTCTCTTGCTGTTTCTGCAGATTCAATAACCAAGTCCTTCATGAAAGAATTGTCTGAATCTTTTTGTTTTTCTTTTTGTGTCTCTTTAACTTCGTCATTTTTTAAAACCGCGTCTTTTATATTCTTGCTTTTTATGCTTATAATTTCTTTCTGTTGGTTAGTTTCGTATGTTCCAGGATTGAATCTGAAATATGTCCTTATAATATCATTCATCCTCAAAACTATATGCTCAGCATCCATCTCTTCGTCAAATTCAAGAAGGTTTAAGATGTCAAGAAGCCTGCCTTCTGTTTTAGTTTCTATCCCTAGAACCCTGCAAAAATGTGCAATTCTTATTTCATGCAATATATTTTTTTCAGCTGCTATTTCTTCCACTACATTTCTTGAATAATCTCTTCGCAATGATTCAAGAACAGGACGTTCATTTTTTCCCTTAAGATACGCTCCGTTTTCTAAACCTATCCACATGAGCTTTTCATAAAATTCATGCTCACTGTCAACTTTAAGATAATCAAAAAAACTTTGAAGAATCGGATAATCATAATACTTGTGTACAGCCCCTACTATGTAATTAATGTATACATCAGCTGAAGCATCTTCATGGCATAGCTTTACTTGAGAATTTATGGTATAATCATCTGCTGCATTCCATATAATATTGAGTGCCCTTCTTTTCTCGTCCTTATGATTTTTCATATTAATCCGTGAAAATTTCACTCCTTTCAAGATTTCGCGGTATCCTCAAGCGAATTACATCAACCACAAGTTCTCGTTCAAAATCATCAAAAGACTTGTTAGTTATTCCCATCTCAAGAGCCTTGTTTGCTTCAAGCCCCTTGTCCATAAGATTGATGGATGAAATAAGACCTCTTAAGTCCACTGATTTTGTTGAAATTTCTGAATTTTCACTTTTTATCCTAAGATCATTGAACATGGCAGCAAACTGTTCAAGGTATTTACTGTTTATGTTAGGAAATTCCTTAAGCAGCATTTTTTCTAAATTATTTGTTGAAATTCCCGGCATATTAATTACCATAAAACGTGAGGTCAAAGCTTCATTAAGCTCTCTCGTGCCTGCATATCCATAATTCATGGTTGCAATAAATCTTCCTGCCTCATCAACTTTGATTTTGTCATAACCGGGCACATCAATGATTTTTCTGTAG
The DNA here is from genome assembly GCF_033447055.1 of Sedimentibacter sp. GTDB lineage: Bacteria > Bacillota > Clostridia > Tissierellales > Sedimentibacteraceae > Sedimentibacter. The sequence continues at coordinate 6,318 of NZ_JAWQJF010000003.1, read as the reverse complement.
TCCAAAGTAGCGTGCAATACTGCTATGGAATCATTTTTTGCCATATTAATTTCATCAAGTATTCCAAAACCTCCCCATTTAGCACATTCATAAATTGGTCCGTGCCTGAGTACGACCTGCCCATTTTCAAAAGTATCCGTACCTATCAATGATGATGAATCAGTATTTACATGAAATGAAACATCCCAGCTTGGTCTCCCGAAAGCTGCTGCAAGATTTTCAGAAAGAACATTTTTCCCCGTTGCCTTAGAACCAACCAAAAGAAGATTTTCTCCGCAAAGCAGTGCCGTTACAGCTTCCTCCCAAACATCATTTCCGTAATAATTGTATCTTGGATTTGGAATTCTGTACTTCAATTCCCCTTTAACCTTATAAAATTTTCTGAATTTTTCTATTTCACAAATCAGTTTTTCACTGATTCCCTCTTTTCTTAAAAACTCTAACATTTCTGCCACTCCATATTTTATTTTAACTTCCCAAACACATGATTTATTACTTCAATTAATGTTTTCAATTCAACAACTTGTATATTGCTAAACTTTACCGTCCTGCTAAAAGCATTTTTAGCAACATACACTTTTTTAAATCCCATCCTGTCCAGTTCTTTTATTCTTGTTTCAAGAGATGGAACTTTTTTAAGTTCACCGGTAAGGCCTACATCTGCAATAAAAACTATATCATTAGGAATCCCTTTATTATAAACGGAAGATACTATACACATTATAACTGCTAAATTTATAGCTTGTTCTCTTATGCGAAGTCCTCCTGTAATTTTTATAACGACATTTTTGTTGAATAAATTAAATCCACCTCTTTGTTCAAGAATTGAAATTAAAGTATTTAATTGATCTTTTCCTAAATTCTCGCCAATTCTTGATGGAAATGGTGTAAAAGAGTTTGAAACAAGACTTTCTATTTCTAAAATTATTGGGCGCGAGCCTTCTCTTACAACAGTTAATGCACTCCCTGAAATAACGTCTCCTTCTTCTCTTTTTGTCATAAAGAATTCAGATGGATTATCTATGGATACCATACCATTTTCTGTCATGCTAAAAAATCCGGTTTCGCCCGTTCCTCCAAATCTATTTTTCGAACTTTGCAGTGACCTTAATTCTTCTTCATTTTCACCGTCTATAATAAGCACTGTGTCCACTAAATGTTCTAATGAACGAAGTCCTGCAATTTCTTCATTTTTATTCATTTGACCGACTAAAATGACAGCTCTTGGCCTTTCATTGTTCTTTGCAATTCTCAAAAGCTCATTGGCACATTCCATAGTTTGTGTTGGAGAACCTGCTCTCGAAGGTAAATAGTCTTCTAAAACAAAAGCTTGTATACTATCTACAATCATTAAGTCAGGATCAATTTCTTTAATCGAATCCACAACATTATCTAAGTTTGTATCTGATATAATCCAAATATTTTCATTTATTTTATTTAATATTCTGTCAGCTCTGCTTTTAATCTGGCTATCGCTTTCTTCACCTGAAGCATATATTACTTTGAATCCTTTTGAAGAAACATCATCTGCCACCTGCAAAAGCAAAGTTGATTTTCCTGCTCCCGGTTTTGCTGTAATAATAGTAATTGAATCTTTTACAATTCCTCCACCCATTACTCTGTTAAATTCACCTATATTTGTAATAATCCTATCGCTGTTACTGGAAGTTACTTCTGCTAATTTTTTAATAGTTTTCTTTTTTGCAGTCGACCTTGAATTATTTGAACTTTTTTTAATTTCAATTGTATTTTCTTCAAGACTGTTCCACTCGTTGCAATTAGGACATTTACCCATCCATTTTACAGTTTCATAACCACAATTTGTACATCTGTATATGGTTTTAGTTTTAATAAAACTCACCCCTTATAACTATTCATTTGCTATCAACAACTATATAACATGAATGATTTCATGTCAATAAGTATAATCTTTATACAGTTATTGAACAAATGCATAATAATTACTCAATCTAAAGTTAAATCCTTTGTTTAATTTACCGATATTAAGTTTAGCAAAAGTAAACTTATAATACAATATTAACTGTATTATTTTATTCTTTTTATGAATTACGCTTATTTTTATATTGACATATAGTTATGTGCTGTGTATAATAATATCTGATAAAGTTTAGTAATTATAAACATTTTGTTTAATAGTTGCAATGTGAGGTAATTCATGAATATCGGAGAAAACTTAAAAAGAATAAGAATTGCTAATTCTCTCACTCAGCAGGAACTTGCTGACAGATGTGAATTGACAAAGGGATACATATCACAATTAGAAAGAGATTTAACATCTCCTTCAATTGCAACACTTACAGACATATTAGAATGCCTTGGTACAGATTTAGCCAGCTTTTTCAACGAAGCGATTGACAGCAAAATAGTTTTCAAAGAAGAAGATATATTTGTAAAGGAATCTGATGACAATTACATAATAAATTGGATTATTCCAAATGCTCAGAAAAATAAAATGGAACCTATTTTAGTTGAACTTAAAAGTTATGCCAAAACAAAACTAGATGAACCTCACGAAGGTGAGGAATTTGGCTATGTTTTATCCGGTTCTGTAATGCTTAATTATGGAAACCAGCTATATAAAGTTAAGAAGGGTGAATCCTTCTACTTCAAACCTAATAAAAATCATTATATTGAAAATGCGAGTAAAAACCCGGCACGTATAATTTGGGTATGTACTCCGCCAAGTTTCTAATCAGGAGAATAAAATGGACACAGCAATTATCGAATTGAATAATATAACTAAAAAATTTGATGGAAATACGATTCTTGATGATATTACTTTATCCGTTAAAAAAAATGAATTCGTAACATTACTAGGGCCAAGCGGTTGCGGAAAAACAACAACTTTGCGCATCATTGGCGGTTTTGAAACACCTGATGAAGGTGAAGTATACTTTGACGGACATTTAATAAACGATGTTCCTCCCTTTAAAAGACACCTTAACACAGTTTTTCAAAAGTATTCTTTGTTTCCTCATATGAATGTATTTGAAAATATAGCATTCGGTCTTAGAATTCAAAAAATGGATGAGCATCTTATCACGAGTAAAGTTGAAAAAATGCTTGAACTATTTAACCTTAAAAATTACGGAAAAAGAAGAATAGATCAGTTGAGCGGAGGCCAGCAACAGCGTATTGCTATAGCAAGAGCATTGGTAAACGAGCCAAAAGTATTATTATTAGACGAACCTCTTGGAGCACTGGATTTAAAGTTAAGAAAAGAAATGCAGCAAGAACTAAAAGCAATGCAAAAGAAAATAGGAATTACATTTATTTATGTTACTCATGACCAAGAGGAAGCTCTTACTATGTCTGACACAATTGTAGTTATGAATGACGGAATTATTCAGCAGATGGGCTCTCCTACTGATATTTACAATGAACCCGAAAATGCATTTGTTGCTGATTTTATTGGTGAAAGCAATATTTTAGACGGTATCATGCTTGATGATTACTTAGTTGAATTTCTGGGTATTAAGTTCAAATGTCTGGATAGTGGATTCGGGAAAGGTGAAGAAGTTGATGTTGTTATTCGTCCGGAAGATTTAGATTTAACTTTGCCTGGAGAAGGTAGACTTGAAGGTATTGTAAAATCAGTTACTTTTAAAGGTGTTCATTATGAAATGCACATAGTTGTATATGACTATGAATTTTTAGTACACAGCACTGATAAAGCAGCTGTTGGTTCTAGGGTAGGACTTACTCTTACTCCTGATGATATTCATATAATGGAAAAGGGGGAATAGTTTTGAAAAACAAAACTACGTATCTTGCATATCCTTACTTGGTGTGGATTGTAATATTTATTGTTTTCCCATCATTTCTGGTCTTGCTATACAGTGTTACAATGAAAAGTTCTGACGACATTACAACAATAAATTTTTCGTTACAAAATTTCATTAAATTTTTTGATTCAATGTATTTGAATATATTGTGGGATTCCATATCATTAGCAGCCATATCAACAATAATTTGTTTATTGTTAGGTTATCCTGCAGCATATATCATTTCAAATGCAAATATATCAAAAAGAAATACATTACTTTTCCTTTGTATATTACCAATGTGGATGAACATGCTTTTAAGGACCTACGCATGGATGACAATACTGGGAAATAACGGAATACTTAATAATTTATTCGCTTTTTTAGGACTTCCAAAGATAAATATGCTTTATACAAAAGGAGCTACTGTAATGGGCATGGTCTATAATTTTCTGCCTTTTATGATACTCCCCATCTATACGGCACTCAGCAAAATGGACACTGGTCTTTTAGAAGCAGCTGATGATTTAGGAGCAAATCAGTACATTAAATTTAGAAAAATCATTGTTCCACTCAGTATGCCTGGAGTAATATCAGGAATTATAATGGTTTTTATGCCAGCAGTAAGCACATTTATTATCCCTCAGCTTTTAGGAGGCAACAAGAACATGATGATTGGAAATTTAATAGAAAAATTGTTTATACTTAATGGTGACTGGAATTTCGGCTCTGCTATATCAATAATCATGATGATAATTATTTTAATTTCAATGTCAATTATGAATAAATTTGATATAGACAAAGAAGGAGGAGCGCGCCTGTGGTAAAAAAGTATTTGTCTAAAATATATATAGGAATAATTTTTATATTTCTTTATGCTCCGATAGTTGTCCTTACTGTTTTTTCTTTCAATGAGTCTAAATCAAGAGGCAATTGGACAGGATTCTCACTTAAATGGTATGTTGAACTTTTTCAGGATGGGGATATTCGATCAGCATTTTACTACACAATTTCAATTGCAATAATTTCAGCAGTTATAGCAACAGTTTTAGGAACAATTGCAGCAATTGGAATAAACAGCATGAAGGGAAAAACGAAGGCAGTTATGCTCAATGTCAATTATCTTCCTGTAGTAAATCCTGATATCGTAACTGGTATTTCACTAATGATATTGTTTGTATCATTTAATACCAGCTTTGGATTTAATACAATGCTGCTATCACATATAGTGTTTAATACTCCTTACGTAATATTATCAATACTGCCAAAATTGAAACAGCTTGATGCAAATATGACTGAGGCAGCCATGGATTTAGGAGCAACTCCAATGTATGCACTTAGGAAAGTAATAATACCGGAAATTAAGCCTGGAATTGTTACAGGATTTTTAATGGCATTCACGTTATCAATTGACGATTTCATCATCAGTTACTTTACAAAAGGCGAAGGAGTTACAAATCTTTCAATAATTATTTATTCAATGGCAAGAAGAGGCGTTCGCCCGACAATAAATGCGTTATCCACAATAATGCTTTCAGTAGTATTATTGTTAATGGTATTAATTAATAAAAGATCAAATGTAACTGAAAAAACTAAATAAAAAAGAAAGAGGTATAAACAGTGAAAAAGAAATTAATTTTAATTGCAGCACTCATATGTGTAATACTAATTGCAGTTGCCGGATGCAGTTCTGAAGAAAAAGAAACATTGAACGTTCTGAACTACGATATTTATATTGATAAAGATTTAATATCAGAATTTGAAGAAGCAAACAATGTTACAATTAAGTATGATACATATTCAACTCCTGAAGAAATGTACATTAAAGCTAAAGCAGGAGCATCAAATTACGATTTAATCATATCAAGCGAATATATGATTGAAAGAATGATTAATGAAGGAATGGTCAACAAATTAAATTTTGACAACATTCCTAACTTTAAATATATAGGAGAAGACTTTAAAAATCAGCCTTATGATCCAAATAATGAATATGCAGTTCCATATTTCTGGGGAACTTTGGGTATTCTATATAACAAAAACACGGTAGATGCATCATCTGACAGCTGGTCAATGCTGTGGGATGAAAATCATAATCAGCGCATAATAATGATGGATTCTCAAAGAGATTCATTTGGTGCTGCATTGAAATTTTTAGGGTATTCCATGAATACAGTAAACGAAAAAGAACTTGACGAAGCAAAAGAACTTCTTTTAAAACAAAAGCCTTTGGTTATGGCATACATTACAGACGGTGCTCCTGATATAATGATTAACGAAGAAGCTGATATGGCTTTGGTATGGTCCGGAGAAGCAGTTTCTGCAATGGCAGAAAACGAAAACTTGGACTTTGTTATTCCAAAGGAAGGCAGCAATATTTGGATTGATGCAATGTTTGTTCCTTCAACAACAAAAAACCAGCCTTTAGCAGAAAAATTCATAGATTTTCTCTGCACTAAAGAATCAACTTTGAGAAATATCGATGAAGTATGGTATTCAACAGTTCATACAGAAGCGATAAAAGAAGTTGATG
>NZ_JAWQJF010000002.1:0-6424 GCF_033447055.1 Sedimentibacter sp. | reverse complement strand
TTTGGAGTCTTTACAGCGGGGACGGTCCTTTTGTTTACAGCGGGGACGGTCCTTTTGGAGTCTTTACAGCGGGGACGGTCCTTTTGTTTACAGCGGGGACGGTCCTTTTGGAGTCTTTACAGCGGGGACGGTCCTTTTTGAGTCTTTGGGCTCAAAAAGGACCGTCCCCAGCTGGTTGTCCCCAGCTGGTTGGTTCAATGTTAGTGGTCTCTGTTTGTAAGATATCTTGCCAGTTCAATCATATATTTTGCTTTGTCGCCAAAAATACTTAAACTTTCTATTGCTTCCTGTGTAAATTTTTCTACGTGTTCTTTTGCTTCATCAATATTTACAAAAGATAAATATGTAATTTTATCATTTGCTGCATCGCTTCCTATAGCTTTTCCAAGAACTTCCTGAGTACTTGTAACATCTAATATATCATCTTCTATTTGAAATCCAATGCCAAGTTTTTCTGCATACAATTCAAGTGCTGCTATTTCAGCATCATTTGCTCCTCCAAGTATCGCTCCGGCAACAACACTACTTTTTATAATAGCTCCTGTTTTTAAAGAATACATGTATTTTAAATCATCAATAGAAGAAATTTTCTCATGCCCATACATATCAACTATTTGACCGCCAATCATTCCATCGGCTCCTGAAGATTTTGCAATTGCACACAGTGCTTTCACTGACTTGTTAATATCCAACTTGCTTTCTAATGCAGCTTCAAGACCTGTTTCAAAAGCTTTGTTTAACAATCCGTCTCCTGCTAATATGCCTGTTGCTTCTCCGAATTTCTTATGGTTCGACAATCTTCCTCTTCGATAATCATCATTATCCATTGCCGGCAAATCATCATGTATGAGCGAATATGTGTGAATCATTTCCATTGAACAAGCAAATGGAATCACATCTTCGATGTTTTCCTGAAATATTTCATATGTACCTAAAAGCAATACAGGTCTAAGCCTTTTGCCCCCTGACAATAAACTGTAATTCATTGATTCATAAATTACTTTTTGAGGATTTTCTTCTTCACTAATAATAGTGCTAAGATTTTCATCTATTTTTGAAACTTTTTCATCCATCCAATTTTTAAATTCCATTTCTTACCTCCTTGGGGACCGTCCCCAAACCGCTCAAGCTCTTGCAATTTTTGAATATTATAACATACATATGCAAGGCTGTAAATCTATGATTGCGAATAACTAAATATAAAACATTTTAATAATTATACTATGTTTCGACGTAAGATAAGATAAATCAAACAATGCTTGCATATTTCATTTTTTGCGAACATATAAATAAGTACTAAAGCATTTATACCTATTGACTTAAAGGGTACTGTAATATATAATATGTATTGTAAACGTTTCCTCATCTTGCCTTTCATAAAGTTTCATTCCAAATATCTAATCATTCTTGCATAAATTAAATTAGAATAATAATACAAAAGCAGCTTCTATTACTGCCATGTATTTTATTTATAAAAAATATGGAGGGATATTAAATGAAAACCAAAAAATTTTTGTCATTGATTCTGGCTGTTTTAATGGTTACTACGTTATTTGCAGGATGTACAAGCCAGACATCTCAGCCGGCACCGGCAGAACCAGATGAATCACAAACTGAAACACCAGCTGAAGAACCAAAGACTGATCAGATTTTAAAATTTGGCGCAACAGGATTCGGGGGGTTATTCAATCCAATTATGTCTGACAACGTATATGATGCATATGTAACAGACATTGTCTTTGAAAAACTCGTTACAAACAATTCAAATGGCGAAATGATTCCGTCCATTGCAGAATGGACTCTTTCAGATGATAAGCTCACTTATACATTCACACTAAAAGATGGAATAAAGTTTTCTGATGGTTCTGACTTAACTACAGAAGATGTTGCATTTACATATGAAACAATTGCTCATCCTGACTACAATGGTCCTAGAGCTTATGCTGTAAGCAGTTTAGTTGGCTATGAACAATTCCACAGCGGCGCATCAGATACGTTTGAAGGAATAAAAATAATAGACGACAAAACGATATCTTTTACATTTGGAGAAGGTTTAGCAGCTCCTGCAAATATCGAAAGCTTCGTTTACGGCATAATGCCATCAGATTATTATGCTTTTGAAACATGGGAAGATTTTCTTGCTCTTAATGAAAAACCTGTAGGCTCTGGCATAATGGTTTTTGACAGCTGGGAACCAAAGCAATTTATTAAGCTTATGAAAAATACAAACTACTGGGATCCTGATAACGGGGCAAAAATTGATGGTATTTTAATGAGTGAAGTACCTGATGAAAGCATACTTTCCGCTCTTCAAACAAATCAAATAGATTTTGCTCAAATATCTTCAAGTGCTGAAAATCTTGAAGCAGCTCAAGCATTAACTAATATAAGCATTGCAAACTACCTTGGAAACGGATACACATTCATGTGCTTTAATACAATTAAACCGCAACTTTCAGATGTTAGAGTAAGGCAGGCATTAATGTATGCTCTTGACAGAGAATCATTCATAGAAGCTCAATACGGTGCAGGATTAGCTTCTGTAGGTATGGCTCCTATATCTCCATCATCATGGGCATTCCCTGATTCCTCAGAATTAAACGCTTACAAATTTGACATGGATAAAGCAGCACAGTTGATGGATGAAGCTGGATGGACGATGGGGACTGACGGCTTCCGATATAAAGACGGAGAAAAATTTCATGTAAATTGGTTAGTTTATACTGATTCATCATGGCCTGGAACATTGTCAGGCATGGCAGCTGACACTTGGAAACAATTAGGTGTTGAACTTGAAATAGAATTAATGGACTTTGATACAGTTGCATCACGTACAATGGATGCTGCACCTGGAGAAAAAAACTTTGACATTTACACAATGGGATTCTCATTATCAATAGATCCAGATCCAACAGGAGCTTTATTTGATGATGATGCATATGTAGCAGGAGGATTTAATGCATCTGGATACAAAAATGCTGAAGCTATGGAATTAGTTAAAGCTGGTAAAGCTGAATTTGACACTGCAAAAAGAGCAGAAATTTACAAAGAATGGGCAAAAATAATGAACTATGAAATTCCTCATGTTATTATCGCTTACAGAAGTGAAATCTGGGGAATAAACAGCAGGGTTAAAGGAATGGATCTTGGAACATACGCAACTTGGGATCAAAGCTTGAAAAACATCACACTTGAATAGTTAAATGAGAGAGCACATTGTGCTCTCTCTACAAAACAAAATTATACGAAAGAGGTGGTTTTTATGAAAAACTACATCATTAGGCGCATTATTCAAATGATTCCTGTTTTTATAGGAATTTTATTTATATTGTTTTTCATTCTTGAGCAAGCTCCAGGTACTCCCGTTTCAAATATGATGATTCCCAAAATGACGCCTGAACAAAAAGCTGAATTGGCCCAAAAACTTGGGCTTGATGTCCCTTGGTATGAACGATTTGTAAATTGGATAGGAGAAGCACTAAACGGCAACCTTGGATATTCCATTAATCACAAAAAACCTGTTGTAGAAGTAATAGGAGATTATGTTGGACCAACGTTGTTGCTGTCTCTTATTTCCTTATGTATTTCGATTTTAATTGGCATACCTGCAGGAATAATAAGTGCTACTAGGCAGTACAGTTTAACTGACAACATTCTCACGGTTGTTTCATTCATCGGCATAAGCATTCCATCATTTTTCTTCGGACTTCTGCTTTTGAAAAGTCTAGCCGTAGACATTCAAATTTTCCCTTTATTTGGAATCAAGGATCCTCTGCTAATGTCAACTAATCCTGTTGATAAAGCATTGGATGTTGCGTGGCATCTGTTTTTGCCAAGCATTGTTCTAGGCTTGGGTTCTACTGCAAGCTTCATGCGATACACACGTTCTAGCATGCTTGAAGTAATAAAGCAGGATTACATAAGGACAGCTCGAGCAAAAGGGCTCAAAGAAAAAACTGTAATATACAGGCATGCATTCAGAAATGCAGTAATACCTATTATAACTCTTCTCGGTTTTTGGATACCTTCCTTGTTGTCAGGAGCAGTTATTACCGAATCAATTTTTGCTCTTCCGGGACTTGGAAAAATTTCCGTTGAAGCTACTATGACAAGAAACTATCCGCTAATTCTTGGTATTAATGCAATGCTTGCAGTTCTAACACTAATAGGTACATTAGTGGCAGATATATTGTATGCAATAGCTGACCCAAGAATCAGATACGATTAAAGGCGGTGCTATTATGGTTAAAAGCGAAACTCAAAATAAAACAAAAAGTACTCACAAAAATCTGTCATATTGGGGAGAAGTTCTTTACAGGCTTCACAAAAACAAAATGGCAATGATAAGCTTATATTTACTTGTTATAATAATAGCACTGTGTGTTGTAGTTCCAATATTATCACATTATTCAATCGAGACTACTGATATGAAGCATAGGGACCAGTCTCCAGATTCTGAGCACTGGCTTGGGACAGACAAAATTGGCAGAGACTTGTTTGTCAGGCTTTTTTATGCAGGAAGAATCTCTTTGGGACTTGCTTTGGCAGTAGTAACTTTGGAATGCATTGTTGGAGTCGTTTTAGGAAGTTTATCGGGTTTTTACGGAGGATTCATAGATATAGTTATAATGCGTTTTGCTGATATATTTATGTCATTCCCGTTCATGATGTTTTGCATCACTATTGTCGCCGTTTTTGGAAACAGTGTCACGAATTTGATATTTGTTCTTGCATTATTGAGCTGGCCGAGTATTGCAAGAATTGTACGAGGTCAAATATTAACATTAAGAGAAATGGAATATATGGAAGCATGTGAAGCATTAGGTATAAGCGACTTTAGAAGAATATTCAAGCACCTCTTGCCCAATGTTCTGGCTTATGTAATTGTTTATGCCACCCTTGGTATGGCAAGCGTAATATTGACTGAAACATCACTTAGCTTCTTAGGCCTTGGAGTTTCACCTCCTACACCTACATGGGGAAATATGATACAGGAAGCAAGAAACACTTTAATTATCCAGCAAAAGTGGTGGTATTGGATACCTCCGGGAATATGTATTTTTATTTCTGTTATGTGCTTTAATATGTTGGGTGACGGCATGCGTGATGCAATCGACCCTAAAATGAAGAGATGAGGTTATTATGAGCAAAATATTATTGGAGGTAAAAAACTTAAAAACTTATTTCCATTCTGATAGTGGTGTTGTTAAAGCTGCAGATGATGTTAGCTTTTATGTAAAAGAAGGAGAAACTTTAGGTATTGTTGGAGAATCAGGCTGCGGCAAAAGCATAACGTGCATGTCATTAGTCAGGTTGGTTGAAACCCCTCCGGGAAAATATGAAGGAGGAGAAATATTCTTTGACGGTGAAGATATGTTAAAAGTTTCAGATGAAAGAATAAGAGAAATCAGAGGAAATGATATATCTTTCATATTTCAGGAACCTATGACTTCATTAAACCCTATTTTCAAAATTGGAAGACAAATCAGTGAAACTATGATGCTTCACAGAGGCATGACTAAACAAGAAGCTTACAAGGAAAGTATTAGAATGCTTGATATAGTAAAAATCCCCAACCCTGAACGCGTGGTTGATGATTATCCATTTGCTCTTTCAGGGGGGATGCGCCAGAGAGCAATGATTGCCATGGCGCTGGCTTGTGAGCCAAAGCTTTTAATTGCTGACGAACCAACGACAGCTTTAGATGTTACCATACAAGCTCAAGTGTTAGATTTAATGAACGAACTTAAACAAAAAATTAATGCATCTATAATATTTATAACCCACGACCTTGGAGTGATTGCAGAAATGAGTGACAGGGTAATGGTAATGTATGCGGGTAAAGTTGTAGAAGTAGCCTCAGCTATAGATATATTTAAAAATCCCAAACATCCCTACACCATAGGACTGATAAAATCCAAGCCTGACATGGCAACAACCAGCACAAGACTTAACGTAATACCCGGCAATGTTCCGGACTTAAGCCATTTGCCGGAAGGATGTCCATTTCATCCAAGGTGCGACAAAGCAATGGATATATGCAGGCGAGCTTTCCCTAAAGAAATTGTTCTTGAAGGAGATCACAGAATAGCATGCTGGCTTTATAATGAAAATAAGACAATGGAGGAAATATTATGAGCACATGCAATGATACAATCACCAATGACTGTTTAGTAACAGTGGAAAATTTAAAAAAATATTTCCCCATCAAAACAGGAATTATTAAACGTGCAACCGGCAATGTAAAAGCAGTAGATGGAGTATCCTTTCAAATAAAAAAAGGCAAAGTGTTAGGAATTATAGGTGAGTCAGGCTGCGGTAAATCGACGCTGGGGAGAACAATGCTGAATCTGTTAAAACCTACAGAAGGCGAAGTCAAATACGATGGTAAAAACATTTACGATCTGAATAAAAATGAAATAAA
>NZ_JAWQJF010000001.1:0-21991 GCF_033447055.1 Sedimentibacter sp. | reverse complement strand
TAATGATTTAATTGATGCATCTGCAGAATTGCTTAATCAATTTATTATAGATAATAATATAGATTGGGTAACTTCTGTCCCGTCACTAAGGCATCCTGATTTGGTAAGAAGTTTCGCTAAGAGACTTGCAATTAAATTGAGATTACCATATTATGAATCTATAATAAAAACAAAAAATGTTAAACAGCAAAAAGAATTACATAATAGCAATATGCAGTTTAAAAATGCATGGGATAGTTTTGATGTTTTTGAAGTTAAAACTGGTAATGTCCTACTCGTTGATGATATGGTTGATTCAAGATGGACATTTACTGTATGCGGATATAAATTGATTTCTAACGGTTCTGGTAAAGTATATCCATTTGCTTTGTCAAATACCGCGGGATCTGGAGGAGATGATTAAATGTTTACAGACAATGCGTATGTTACTATTTTAATGTGCAGCCACCTGGGAGTTAAAAATGGAAATTTTAGACCATATACTGCTTTACAATGGAGTGAACTTGGTCAGAAAATTGTTAATTCAAATGTTGGTGAGCCTGCAAATTTATTAAATATGGATAAGGTTAGTATTATTAATAATATTAAAATTAGCGATGAAGAAGGTGATAGAATTGTTAATTTGCTTTCAAGAGGAGCAAATTTAGCATTCATGCTTGAAGAAATGGGTAGAAAAGGAGTTTCTATAGTGACAAGAAGTGATAAAAAATACCCTCAAAAGCTCAAATCAATACTTAAGAAACATTCACCTCCGCTACTATATTATTGTGGTAATTTATCCTTGGCAAATAAGACAGGTATAGGAATCGTCGGTTCTAGAAATATTGATGAAGAAGGTGCGAATTTTGCACAACTGTTAGCTAAAAAGGCTGCAGATGAAAATTTGGTTGTATTTTCAGGTGGAGCAAAAGGTGTTGATACAATTTCTGAATCAACGGCCTTAAATAATAATGGCTATGTTGTGTCTATATTGGCAGATTCCCTAGATAGAAAAATTAAAAATAAGGATGTTCGTGATAATATTCGTAGCGGGAAACAGCTTTTAATATCTGCAAATAACCCTGATGCTCCCTTTAGTGCTGCAAGTGCTATGAATAGAAATAAATATATCTATGCATTGTCAAATGGTACATTTGTTGTTGCGTCTGATTACAATAAAGGCGGTACTTGGGCAGGTGCAGTTGAAAACATTAAAAATGAATGGGTGAATACATTTGTTTGGAATAATAAGAAGTATATGGGAAATTCAGAGCTTATCAAAAAGGGTGCAATAGCTGTAGATAATATTAATAATGTATCAATTATAGATTTAATAAGTAGGAAAATTGAAAAAGCAGATCAAATAAATATTTTTGAGCTTGATAAGAATGTTGAGGTTTCAATTGAAAAAGAAAACATTATAAATGAAAATGATACAGAATATATCAAATCTGACTTTGATGTGTATAACACAATAGTTGATTTATTTTTGGATTTTCTAAAAGAACCTAAGACTGTTGAAGATATTACAGCTTCATTAAATATAACAAAATCTCAAGCAACAGCATGGATAAATAGGGCACTGAGCGAAGGAAAAATTAACAGAGTCAACAAACCTGTTCGATATATTGTGAATGAATAAGGAAATCAATCATATGGAGTTATAGAAGGAGCTAATATGCATAATGTAAATAAAATTAAAACCAATCGTTTTACATATGAAGCAATAATGGACAGCTTTAATATAGTTTCCTATGATGAGCTTAAAATAGTTGTTGATGAAATGATTGAAAATAATAAAATTAAACCTATTAAATCAAAGGGAATGACGTCATTTTTTCCTAAGATTTATTGTGAGTATAGAAAGGTTACAGAAAAAAAGGATTATACAGAATTAAAAAATGAAATACTTAAGCTTAATCCTAGACTTAATATATCAAGATATTTAAATAACCCAGAACTATATGAAGAACTACGAGAGCAAATATTGAAATTAAGTAACTTTTTATGGAATAAAAAAGAAAGCTTAAATAATGAAATGTCAGTAAAAGAACGATCCTTTGAGATTTGGGGAGATGAAAAATTTTTAGAAAGCAAAGAAGGTAAAAGTATTCTTACATTCAATAAGTTTGATAATGAATATCTTAATTTTTACTATGCTCCAGAGCCTTTTTTCTGTACAGAAATAAAAAAGAAAAACAAGGATGCAAATGTACTTGTTATTGAAAATAAGGACACCTGGTATTCTATAGGAAAAGCTTTAAATTCGTCTGAAAAGAAATTGTTATATAATATAGAAATAAATTATTTAATATATGGGGAAGGAAACAAAGTTACAAGAAAAAATGCCCTTACTGATTTTATAAATGTAATATCTGATTCTCCTAGAAATATATATTATGCCGGCGATATTGATGTTGCAGGAATTAATATGCTGTATAATTGTGATAGCAACAATGAATGTACGATTGTGCCGTTCATGCCTTTGTATAAAAACATGGTATTAACTGTAGAGGTAGATAAAATGAATAAAACTGATGATAACAGAGGAAAAGATTATAATAAGGAATTTTTAGCTGAATTTAATGAGAGTGAAAAAATGATGGTTAGAGAGATTTTGGACAGCAACAAGAGAATACCTCAGGAAATTTTAAGCTATCAGGACTATATAAATGCAGTTCAATAAAGGTGATAAAATGTTTGATTTTTTGGAAGGATTTCAAGATAGAATGGAATTTGCAGCTATTGTGGATTCTATTATAAATCGCAAAAATACTAATACAGAAATTGAAGGCTGGTTTGAAAAAGATGAACTAGACAATTTATTTTTTTCATTGCTGGTATATATTATGGAACAGACATTAAATGAAAATGATGATTGTACTATGGATAACATTGCAGTATTTTTGGATGATATTTTACCTTATTACAATAGGGACATTTCATTTGAACAGGTTGTAAAGCTATCTGAATATATGATTAAGGATATCCTTCAAAATAAGGGCTTAACAAAGACATTTGGAACCATGAATTATTTTAAATCCTGGGATGAAATAAGAATACGTTTAATAAGTGATAAAATAAGTGATGACGGGAAAATTACATATCAGCTTACTGACCAGGGATACAACTTTTTATTCCGTACAAAAGAAGTAGATAGGGAACTGGACTTCAAGCTGGAACAGCTTAAATTAAAGGAATTACTAAAAAGAAAAAATTATAAGCATGCTTTAAATCAAAGTAAGCAGTTAATCAGCATGCTTAGGCAAAAAAAGCGCGATGTAGATGAATTCATAAACAGAGTAAGAAGAAACATCCATGATGTTGACAGAAATCAATATGAGAAGCTCATAAAAGAAACATACGATTTAATAGATGAAGAATATGAAGGAATGCTTGATTTAAAGGAAGGGGTTATCCAAGATAAGGCTAGAATTAAAAAACAAATTGAAGAAAACGCATATAATGATGATACAATAAAAAATGCTCTGAAAAGCTTGGATGAAATAAACAGAAATCTTCAAATAGTAATAACAGAGCAGAGGAATTTAATAGGCAAAAGATTCAGTATGAATGACATATATGAAGAAACAATAAAAAGCAGCTTCTTTTCATCTATAGTGAAAAGATATGATTTTGAAAAAGAAATTATTACACCTCTTGAAAATATGTCAGATGTGGAGATTAGTAATCTGTGGAAGCTAATGACACCTTTATATGGAACAAAATTAAAAAAGCTATTAAATCTTTCTTTAATTTACCAAAGACAGGGGAAGCTTCGGGAAGTAGATGGAAATGAAGAAAGCTCTATTGATAACCGCTTAGAAGATGATAAATATATAGAAAAAATTAAAGAGCAAAATGAAGTAAATTACGGGATAATAGAAAGCTTGTTCAAATATGCAAGAAAATTAGATACCTCAGAATTTACTTTTTCTGGCTTTTATACTCATATAGCCGAAAATCACATAAGACTTAGTGCCTGTATTAAAGACAAAAGAATATTTCTTATAATGCTGAAATTGTATGAAATAGGGGTAATAGATATTGATGAGTGGAAAAAAAGAGATAATAAACAAGATATTATAGCTGAGGCAAATGGAGAATTTGATTTAGCATGGTGCTTAAATAAGCTGGAGGGCAGGCAGGATGATTACTATAATATCTCAAAAATTAGTATAGAAAAAGTAAATTCGAAATTCAAAGTACCTATTGAAGAAAAATTCGGAGAAGAAATAATAAAGAGTATTATTGAAATGAATGATTTCAGGATAACAGCAATGATGTCAAAAACAAAGGTGGGTGAAGAAATTGATTAAAAGTGCTTTAAAAATATATTATAATTTGCTTGAAAAGGGTCAGATAGATAATAAAAACGATAGTGAGCTGTTTTTTGAATATAAAAAGGGTGAGGTAAGAGAGCTTTTGTATCAATTTGAGGAAGAGCTCGAATTTAAGCTTTTGGATGTTGGTAATACAGTATATCTTATACCCAACTTAGAAAATGACATTTTAGGCTACAGCATGAAGGATTTCAGGGAAAATATAACATCTAATGCAACTATGACTGAAGCATATTTGCAAGCATATATATTTATGACTATATTCTTTTTGTTTTATGGAGGTAAGAATACTAATCCCATACAAAGAGAATTTATTTTAACAAGAGATTTAATTGAATACCTAGATACTAGAATGCAGACATACGTTGATTTAAGAGAAGAATCAGAAGCCTTGGAAGAAAAGTACAGCGTCAATTTTCTAAGAGTGGCAGAATTTTGGCTTAGCAAGCAGGTTGCCAGTGAAGGCAGCAGGAAAACCAAGGTGGGAACAATTTTAAAGGCATATAGTCAGCTTGAAAAGGAAAAATTGATTAGGGTTTTAGAGGACGGAAATCAAATAAGAAGAGAAAAAAAACTGGATGATATTTTTATATATTATTATCTTGATGAAAATAGGATAAAAGAAATTCAAAGTATATTTGAAAAGAAGGTAGATAATTATGCCTAAGATAAATAGATTAAGAGTTATTAATTTTTATTATAACAATGATGTTCGTCACATAGGCGATGAAACATTTTCATTTTACAGTGGAGAAAATGCTCTGTTGAATCTTGCAAATGGAGGGGGTAAAAGTGTTTTAGTCCAGCTTATGCTGCAGCCCATAATTCCTGATTTAAAGCTTCAAAATAGAAATATGCTATCTTATTTTAAAAGGAGCAGCTATCCCGCCTTTATTTTGATTGAATGGCTACTTGATAATGAAATGAAAAAAGACTATTTAATGACAGGAATTTCTATTGCTCCAAAATCATCAACTGATGAAAATTCCGGTAATAGAATTAATTATTTTACATTTACAAGTCATTATGATTCTGCTTGTGATTTTGACCTTGAAATGGTTCCCTTCGTAAGAACTGAAGGAGAGAATCAAATGATACTTTCTTTTGAAAAATCAAGAGAAGCTGTTAAGAAGATTACTAGCAAGTATAGAGAAATGCAATATTTTAGCCGTGATGACTCATCAGCTTACAGGCAACATTTAGCCAGTTTTGGTATTTCTCAGGATGAATGGAAAAATATAATTGCAAAAATGAATAATGATGAAGGTGGCATAGAAGAGCTCTTTGAAAAGTGCAAGACATCAGATAGTGTTTTAAATGAGTGGATTATTAAGACTGTAGAAAAAGTTGTTCAGTCAACAGGAAATGAAGAAGTGCAAATACAAGATCTGTTTGAGGGATTGGTTATCAATACAGTAAGAAACAAGGAATATATTAATGATCAACAAATTATTAAGAATTATTTTAATGAGCATATTAAACTAGAAGGGTCATTGGGAAAAGTTTGTGAAGCCTTAGATAACTTTGATAAATCTAAAACTGAGCTGAATCTCATGTATAGCACATTAAACAGTGAAATAAAAAATCTCGATATTGAGCTTAATAATATTGTGGTTGATAGAGAAAAACTAAATGAGCAATTAAATCACATATTAAAGGAAGAGTTTTCTCAGAAATATTATGAAGCTGAAGAAACGTATCTTGAAAATAAGGAAATAGAAAATGAATGTAAAGCTTTGTTTGAAAAATATAAAGAAGAACATAGGATAAAAACTAGGGAAAAAAATATACAAGAAGCTGCAAAATTATATAACAGTTGCAATGAGCTAAAGGGATTGATTAAAGGACTTTCTACACAAATAGATACTTTGAGAAGTGGTACTCCTGATGCAGAAAGACTTAAATCACTAAAATATTCCTTAAAAAACATATATAACAGTCGGAAAAATGATAATGAGAAACAATCAGAAAATTTAAAAGGTTATATTTCAGCTAACGCTGAAAAGATTACAAAATTAACTGAAAAATTAAAAAAAGACAATAAAGAACTTAATGAAATTTCTAGCAATGCAGGAGGTTTAAGAAACAGTCTTAACTCTTTCAAGAAATATGAGAAGGATGTGTTTGCTGAGCTTGCAACTGAGTTTTCAAGAAATTTGCTGGAGGAAACAGATGAAAAAGAACTGTTTTCTTATGGTGAGAAGCTTAAAAATAACGAAATAAAAGCTGTTTTTGATTATGACTCATGTAAAAAGCAAATTAAAGTGATAAGAAATAAAATTGATGAAATACAGATAGAAAATGTAGAAATTGCTGGATTAGCAACTAGGCTTTCAATTCAATTGGATGGGCTAAATGAAAAATATGAGAAATTTAAAGTTGATAAAGAAACTTGTAGTAAAATTTTGTTAAAAAATGGGATATCAGAAAATTTAATTTACGAAAATGAAGAATTGATTAAAATCCTTAACGAGAAAATGGTAGCCCTAGAAAAAGAAGTGCTCAATGCAAACAACGAAGAACAAAAGTTGTCTGAGATGGTGGAGGGCATAGAAACTAATAAGGTATATCATCCTAAGAGCTTGCTGAAATATTTAGATGACAATGATATTTATTATAATACGGGTGAAAATTATTTAAATAACCTTTGTGAAAAAAACAGGTTACTATTGCTGGAAAGTGATCCTATGATTCCTTTCAGTATAATTGTGGATAAAAAGGATTATAGTATGCTAAATGAAGCATATTTACAAAATGCTTTTTTGAGGCAGATAATACCTGTCACTACCTATGACAAGCTTGATTTATCATTGAATTCAAATAACAATATGGTGGAGCTAAATGAAAAATACTCTCTTATAAGCACATACGAGCCTAAGATTTTCATAGATAAGAAAAAGGAACAATATTTGCAAGGTTTAAAAAATGAAATTATAGCTATAAAAGACAGGAAAGTTCATTTTGCTGATGTAATCCAATTCTTAAGAAGCGGGATAGAGATAATTAAAAGATTTACCTATGATAATAATTACGAAGAAAATATTTTAAATGGTTTAACTCGATGCAAGAAGGAAATTGAAGAAGCAAATGATCATAAAGTTAAGTTATCTGAAGAATTGATAAAGTTAAAAACAGAGCAAGACGAAAAAACTGAAATATTAAAAAATATTGAAGAACAGATTAATAAAATAAAAGGTCAATACAAAATTTTTGCAAAGTTTCAGGAAGAAAACAATTCTTACATGCAGCAGTGGAAAGAGCATAATGAATTAATCAATAAGATGAAGCATTTGCAACGGGAAATTAGTCTTTGCGAAACAGAGAAAACAAGACTCACAGAAGATAATTCAACATTCACGGGAGAATTTAGTTTTTTGTCATATAGACTTGAGCATATAAAGAAAAATCTTCTAATATATTCAGATGCTATTGAAGGAGACTTAATTGTTGAGACGTTAGAGGAACTAGAAAAAGAGTATCAGGTTTTGAATGAACAGCAAGGGCGTACAATAAAAGACCTAGAAGAAAAATTGCAGGATAATAAGAAAGAATTAGATGTAAAGCTACGTGAAATTTCAAGAATTAAGTTAGAGCCTTTTGAATATGAGGGTGTATTAGTTGATGACTTAAAATATGATGCTATACTAGAAGAAATCAAAGAACTTTCAGAAAAAATAGATAAAAAGCAGGAAGAGTTAAATAAGGTAACCAGTAATTTTATTAGGGTAGAAGAAAGATACAAAACAGCTTTGAAAGCATTAAAAGATCAAAACATGTTAAGTGCTTTAGATAATAATGAAATTAGAGGTAATTTTGACAATAGAAGAAAAACAATACGGTTTGAATTAAATAATATAAAGATTAAAGAAGATGAATACAAACAAAAGAATATTTTATATATTCGCTTTAAAGATTTAATAAATATGATAATTGATATAAAGTTACTTCCTCTTAATTCATTCTTTTTGCTTAAAGAAAATGTTGAGCAACAATTTGAAGAATTAAAATATAACTATGATGATGCAAAGAAACATTATGATAATGCTAAAAAGGAATACGTAAAGCTATTTAACAGCATTAAAAAAGACTATGACAACAAACATCAAAGTATAACAGATATTATTAATTCAATAGAGACATTGAATATTGATGAAAGCACATATGACAGGATTTATTATTATTTTGAAGAATTATCAAAAAAAAGAGAAAGCTTAAATAAATTCCTTAGTTTTTATGAGCAGCAGCTTATGAATATTGAGCATACAAAAAAACAAGTCATAGATCAATGTGTAAGCTATGCATCATTAATATATGAAGATATAAAAGCTATAACAGATAAGTCAAGAGTTAAGCTTACAGGTAGAAATAAAAATGTAAAAATGCTTAAGATTGATATGCCAGAAAAAATAAATGATAATGCTAGAAATAGAATGGAGGAGCATATTTCATCTTCCGTTAAAATAATGGCTGATATTTTTGAAAAAAACTTAGAAGACAATAATAAGAAATTTAGAGATAAAATTAAGGGTATAGTTTCAACTAGAGAGCTATTAAATCAATTTATAGGAAGCAGCAAAATTCCTGTGTCTGTTTATAAGGTGGATTTAAATGAAAGCAACAGCGGTTTAAAAAGGTGGGAAGATGCAATTTCTGAAAATTCTGGTGGTGAGAAGTTTGTAGTGTTTTTTACACTTGTTTCTGTGCTTATGTCATATACAAGAGATGCTACCATAAGAAGGATGGGACAGGAAACAATTAATGAGTCAAAGGTTATAATAATGGATAATCCATTTGGTAAAACATCTTCTGAGCACTTGTTAAATGCAATAATGGATATTGCTAAAACATTTAATATCCAACTTATATGTCTATCAGATTTAAGCCAAAGCTCAATAACTAATCGTTTTAATCTAATATTTAGATTGAGTATACGTAAAAGAATGTACAGTGATACAGAGGTTTTAAGAATACAGGATTTTACAATAAACAAGCAGGGCTTATCTGAAGATGAACGACTTGAACATGCAATGATTTATCAAACATCCAAACAGGAAAATATATTTGATTTGTTTGATAATTAGATTGTCATAAAATAAACAATTATAAGGGGGATTAAAATTAGTAATGGCAATTGGCTTTCCTTGAATAGATCAAAGAAAGCAATTAATTAACTTTGAATGTTTTCCCATTTCAAAGTTTATACTTTTGTTTTTAGTATATTATTATATGCATATGAAATAAATATGTGAATGTATGTCTAAGCATTATGATTATTTGAGTAGTTTATACAAAAGGGGTAATTCAATTATGAAATTTGGAATAAGAAAGCCAAGCATTAAAAAGTCCATAAAAGCTAGAACTACCGGAAAATTAAAAAGAAAAGTGAAAAAGGCTATAAATCCGTTCTATGGAAAGAAAGGAATAGGGTGGATTAGAGACCCTAAAAAGGCCATGTATAATAAGATTTATAAAAAAACTACATTTAGTTTTTGGGATTTGTTTAAATAACATAAATGTAAATTTTATTTGTACATACTCTTGGTTCAGCGTTTACTATTTATAAAGATGCAATTAGGATATTAGAGGCGGATTAATATAGTGCATTGGTGTCAGGTGTAAAAAATTGGCAAGAAGAAATTTATATTTTTGGTAAGTATAAAGTGGCGCATAATTGAGACTAATAGAAAAATAAAAAATATAAAATATTAAAATACATTAATATATTAAAACAAATTATAACAATAAGAAAATTTAATTTAATAATATGAAAAGTTGCTTCATAGACAGTAAAGATTATACAGGAGGATTATATGGAAAAATGTCAAATATGCGGCAAAGGTCCAGATTATAAGGGCATGGTATATTTAGCTACAAAAGAAAATGAAAAACCAAAAATAATGTGCAGAGACTGTTATAATAAATATGTTTCTGATATGTTTGGTATTGATGATTATACAGATTTTATAAAAGAAGCAGTTTTTATTGATTGTGATGGTATTGAACATTGCTTTCAAATAGAAAAAATGATTAATCCTATGGGTATCCGATGGGAAGCAAAAGAGTATTTGGATGATGAAAATGTAGGATATTCTTTTGAGGTATGTCAAGAGTTTGATGAAGATTCATTAAGTGCAATAAATAGATTGTATAATAAAATTGAAAATGGATTATCAAAAAAGTTCATTGAAAAGAGAGAATTCTACGGACGTGAATCATTTAATTTAAAAGATAATGTGGCTGAAGGCAGAATCGAATGGGATGACAACTTTGAAGGAGAAATACCAAAGCTTATTATCGATGGACAAAAACTTTCACTTTACGAATTGGGCAAAATGATGATGTCCTGCGAGGGATGGAACTTCAGACTTGAAATTATAGAACCGTCAGAATAATTAACATTTTACGAATTATTTAAGTATTGAATTATAAGGGGTGATTTTGTGTTAGGAGCTATTATTGGTGATATTATTGGTTCTGCTTATGAGTGGAACAATGTTAAGCATAAACAATTTGAATTATTTACTGTTACCACAAACTTTACAGATGATACTGTTATGACTATAGCAACAATTGATGCCATAATAAATAATATACCATTTAATGAAAGTTATAAAAAATGGTTTAGAAAGTATCCTGATGAAGATTATGGCGGAAATTTTTTATGTTGGGGGAATTCAGACAGTCTAGAGCCATACAACAGTTGGGGAAACGGGTCTGCCATGAGGGTAAGCCCTGTGAGCTCAGGCTACTGCTGCAGCAATTTATTTGGCTAAGAATAACAAAGACAAGCATAATTTGAGAGTATTAATTAAAAAGAACAGTACCTCAAACGATTCTTGTAATGATTTTGCAATTATTTTTTAAAATTGAATAACTTATTTGACTTTTGAGCATAATATATGTATAATACAAGTATTATTTTGCTATATTATTGCAGAATGGAGGGAATAATATGATTTTAGAATTCAAAACTAAGAACTATAAATCTTTTGTAGATGAAGCGGTTTTTTCTTTGACGGCTGCGCCTAAGCAAAAAGGTTTAGACTACAGTATGCTGATAGAAAAAGTAAAAGGTAAAAATGTAAAGGGGTTGAGTTCATCTGTAATATATGGGCCCAATGCATCTGGCAAAACAAATATTATTGGTGCAATGGATACTTTCAGGGCTATAGTTTTACGAGGAAATATTAGAAATTCGGAAGAAAAATCTTCACCAAATCCAGCGGCAAGTACATTAGAATTAATACCTAATAATAGTGAGTTTTGTTCAGAGCCTGTTTTATTTTCTATTGATTTTACTGAAAACAGTCTTTTAATTCATTATGCCGTAACTTTGGATTTAGGTTGTTTCTTGGATGATACATATTCCAGAAAGGTATTAAAAGAAGAACTTTATATAAATGAAGAAGAAATATTTACTCGAGAGAATACTCTATCTTTTGGTAATTTGAAAAGCATAAAAAATTATTTAGCCAATTCATTTAATAAAAATGAAGGAAGCATTATTGAAATATCCAAAAACAGTTTAAATGATGAAGAACTTTTTTTGACAAATGGATTCAAATTAATTTTTAGCCAGAATCTTGTAAAACTTATTATAGATTGGTTTTCCAATAAATTTATGGTTATTTATAGAGCTGATTCAATGCAATTAATTAAGCGTTTTATCGACCCGCAAAAGAAAACTGTTTATGTAGAAAAAACTATCAATAATGCTGCGAAATTATTTGGTATTAATTCAAATGCTATAGGATACGTCGTAAGCGAAGATGATAATGATGCTAAATTATGTTCAATTTTCCAAAATGTAAAATATAAAAAGAATTCTGCAATGGCAGCTGAAATATTTGAGTCTTATGGAACAATTCGTTTTGTAAATATGTTTCCGCTGGTAATAAGGGCAATAATGACAGGTGGCACATTGGTAGTTGATGAATTTGATGCATCTATTCATCCCATGGCGTTGATGAATATTATTAACATATTCCATAATGATGATATAAATATTCATCACGCGCAGCTTGTGTTTAATACACATAATCCAATATTTTTAAATTCAAACCTTTTTCGAAGAGATGAGATAAAATTTGTTGAAAGAGATGAAGATACCCATAATAGTGTATTGTACGCTCTTTCTGACTTTGGAACTACGGGTGAAAAAGGTGTGCGTAAACATGAAGACTATATGAAAAATTATTTCATCAGTCAATACGGAGCTATTAAAGATATTGATTTTACATCTATCTTTGAGGAGTTAATTTCTGATATAGGTGAGGTGTAATAATGGCGAAGTTGAAATCAACTAAAAAATATTATTTTAGCGTTGAGGGCGAAACTGAACAGTGGTATTTAAAGTGGTTGCAAGATAAAATAAACGAAACACAGGAAACTATATTCAAAGTGTCTATAGATTGCCCTGTACAAAAAAATCCTTTAAAGCGAGCTAAGTCAATTGTTGTAACCGGTAAGACAGAAATTTACCATATTTCTGATTATGAAAGTGACGAACCAATTCATGTGAAAGAATTCAGAGAAACTATGGATAATATGAAAAAGGCTAAAGAATTGGGTAAGCAAATAACCTATAAGTTTGGTTATACAAATCTTACATTTGATTTGTGGATTGTTTTACATAAGGTTGATTGTAATGGCCAATTTGCACATAGAAGACAATACATTGTTCCTATTAATCGTGCTTTTAATGAGAATTTTGAAAGTATGAATGAGTACAAGCATGAAGATAATTTCAAGCGTATTTTGAATCAGTTAACATTGGTGGATGTAATTGATGCGGTTAACAGAGCAAAATTCATTATGCAATGCAATAAAGAAAATGGATATGTATTGCAAATGTATAAAGGATATAAATACTATAAAGAGAATCCATCATTGGCTATTTGGGAAGTTATCGAAAAAATATTGAAAGACTGCGATTTAATATAGTTTGTGCTAGAATGGTGTGAGATGAAAAAAGGATTATTGAAGTTATGGAAAGTGATTACTCATTATACAGAGAGTATCCATTTTGAAATATAAAACCAATGGTAACTGGAGGATTAAATGGGCAAGTATTATACTTATGAGTTAAAAATAGAGCCAAAGTATTACAAAGACGTATATAGGATTATCAAAATTGACGGTTATCAAACATTAGATGATTTGTCTGATGTAATTCTTTCTACCTTTGATTTTGATAATGATCATTTATATATGTTTAGTTTAAGCAGAGATATACATGACAGCGAAGGATATTTTCATCCCGAAGTTAAAGATATGAAAAACGCTGCTGAAGTTAGTTTAAATGAACTTAATCTCAAGGTGAGAAATAAGTTTTTGTTTTTATATGATTTTGGAGATGAATGGTTGTTTGATATTACGGTTAAAAAAATCGAGCAAAGTGATATACTGAGTTTGACACATGTAAGGGAACAAGCGGGTGTAATAGAACAGTATCCTAATTGGGATGAAGAGGAATGGGAAGAAGAATACGAAGAATTTATGAATGGAACTAATTCAGAAAATAAGATTGAAATCTTAGACAGCAAATTTTCAATGATTGATTTATTATCAAATAATAAACCTTCTGAATTAAAAGCCATAATGAAAAAATTAGGTATTAAGTTATCTAAGGTGTCAAAGGGCGCATCAAAGGCATATGCCACAGAAATAGTTAAATATCTTTCTAATAATAAGGAAAGATTACTTGAGTTGTTGACACCAAGCGCTGCTTATTTATTACTTTGCATTGCCTCGAAGGATAATGATGTTATTATGTTGGAAATAATGAAAACATTGTGTTTAGATATATTAATAAATTTAGGCTTACT
Source organism: Sedimentibacter sp. (assembly GCF_033447055.1). Classification (GTDB taxonomy): domain Bacteria; phylum Bacillota; class Clostridia; order Tissierellales; family Sedimentibacteraceae; genus Sedimentibacter. The sequence goes on along the minus strand of NZ_JAWQJF010000001.1, from coordinate 7,842 downwards.
GGAAGTCGGTGAAGAAAATGGACAAAGTTCCATTGAAGTAACCAAAGAATTTTATATGTTTTCAAGTTTTTTTAGTGAACAGAAAAGAATGGAAACAATAAAGCAAAGTCATGAGTGTCAAAAGGTTATAATAGCTTTAATAAATTTATATGGTGTTGCCGAATTGGAATTTTTGTATCAAACGTTGAGCGAATATTTAAAAAGAAAAATTAATTTCGAGATTTTAGAAAAAACAGTTATTGCCCCCTTGGTATACTGGGACGAATTGAATGTGCTTGAAAGTGAAGATATAAAAATAGTTACTCTATTTAATGAAACACAAACGAATTTAATCCTTGTAGAACGAAATAATTTTGATATATACAATTACAAAAAATTTAAAGATAATGAAATATCTATTGTAATTTCAGAGGGTATAGCTGGTTTGGCGCCTAGCTCTAATGATTTGATTGAGTATCTTGTATTAGAAAAAGGAATGAATCCAAGCATGGCAGCAATATTTATGGCAGAATTATCTATTTCATGCTTAATTGCGGAAGATAAAGATAATATTTTACAAGATTGTGAAGAAAAATTGAATGATTATTCTTTAAAATTAACAAAAAAAGTTAAAAACATAATATTAAAGATTATTCAACAGCACCCATGTACTTTACTAATGGGATATACGTGGGATGAATATAACAACAGAAACGAAGCAACTGATAAACAACTCAATTTATTTGATGACATACCATTCTGAAAATTCAGTGCCTGACACATAAGTTATAGAAAGATCATTGCATTATATGATTATAGAAAATATTCATAATAAAATAAAAGAAGGTATAATTCGCAGTTTTCATTCTTCCTGAAGAGGAAATAATCTAACTGCTTCATATACCTTGTACTTTATCATCTGTATTTCTATTTAAATTATACCACGGTTAATTTGAAAATCAATTGTTTTATTGCTCAGTGTTTATAATGTTTTACAAGGCTTTCGAACAAAATTTATTAGGAATATGATGTCGCATTTTATGCGACCTTTTCTTTTTGTAAAGACAAGAGAACGATTACCTGCTCCATTGAAGCACTTATAGATTTCATGTTCAGTCATTTCCTTTTGTTTAATTTACTGGGATTGAAAAGGACTTGATTTATAATCAAATGGCTATTATATTTTGATGATTCATAGAAACATTACTTTTATTAAGTTAATATGTAAATGTAGAATTATTTGATGTATATGATATAATGTGAATTACAATGAATATTTATCAATCTACATTGAGACTGAATTTATTATAATATAATTAATATAAAAGTATTTAAAGAGAGAATGAAATCAAAATGAATATGAAGATGGTTATAATGAGAAAGACAACTATAATACTATGCATTTTATTGAATATTACATTATTTCATACATCCTTAGCATATGCCAAAACGTATAGGGTTGCTGGAGATAAACAATTTCCACCGTATGAGTATGTTGATTCTAATGGAATTTATAAAGGTTTTAATGTTGATATACTTAAGTCAATAAGTCTTGTGACTGGATTGGAATTTGAATTTTTTCCCATGAAATGGGAAGATGCCTATAATTCCATTCATAACGGGCAAGCTGATATAATACAAGGAATGAAGGAATCTGAAGAAAGAAGAAGCAAATTTTTATTTTCCGATTCCCTTCTGATGAATTCCCAGTCAATATTCGTATTAGATGGCAATAAAGATATATATAATTTGAGTGATCTATCAGGTAAAACAATTGCCTTACTCAAAGAGGATATTATATATCAGGAAATTAGCCATATTGAAAACATTAAAATAAATCAATATGATTCGTTGGAAGAAGCTCTTCAATCTTTGCTGGATGGTAAAGTTGATGCCCTTATTGGAAACACCCTGACCATCAATTACCTATGCAAAGAGAAAAATGCTATTAAACTGGTTAAGATAGTAGGGGATGCTCTTAATGAGCAAAAGTATTCCATAGCAGTGGGCAAAGGCAATGAAGTCCTTTTAAAAAAACTTAATGAGGGGATTTATGAAATTCAAAAGAATGGGATGTATGATTCATTATATAGAAAGTGGTTTGGAACACCTATAAAAAATACAAGAGCGCAGCTTGAGACTTTATTGAAATTTGCTTTTGGAGCATGTGCTGTCCTGTTAGCCGTGATTTTATCCATTCATAGTTTCAACAACAAATTAAAGAAAGTGATTGAAGAAAAAACAATGGAGCACAAAGTGCTTATAAATGAGCTTAGACGTTATGATAAGATGCAGTTTATGGATAAGATTATATCCTCGGTTGCCCATGAAATACGAAATCCTCTTACATCAATAAAAATATACACAAGTCAGATGAAAAATAAAATAGACAACAAGGAATTTTTGTTAGCTGCCTCAGAGGATATTCCCGAAGAAATTGACAGGATAGATGGACTTATTAAGGAATTTATGGAATATACTTCTCCTAAAAAACCTGTTATTGAAAACCTCAATTTATATGAAGAGTTAATAAATTCAATTAAGCTTGTAAAACTTCAGATAAAAAATGTAAAACTAAATGTTGAAGTTAGTAAATTATATTATATAAAATTTGATATTTCTCAGTTTAAGCAGATAGTATTAAATATTTTGCTTAACAGTGAACATGCTGTAAGGCAGGTTGAATTACCTGTTATTGAAATATCAGCAATTGAAAAGGATGATGATATTGTATTATATTTTAAAGACAACGGTTACGGTATGAATAAAGATGACATACAGTATATTTTTGAACCATTTTATACAAAAAAGATTTCCGGCAGCGGAGTTGGAATGTTTGTTGTTAAGCAGATTGTAGGTGAAAATGGCGGAAGTGTTTTTGCCGAAAGTGATGGCGATGGAAAGGGAATGTGTATTATTTTAAAAGCAAAAAAGGGTGACTTAAATGAAGAACAAACTTTTAATAATTGATGATGAACCAAAAATATTAAGATCTCTAAAATTCCTTTTAGATGATTATTTTGAAATTTATACAAGTGATAATTCAACAGAAGCTTTAAATATTTTTAAAAAAGAAGGAATTTATTTAGTTCTTCTGGATTTAAGATTAAAAGAAGACAATGGGCTTAACCTAATGGAGAAACTGTTGGAATTTGAAACTAATGCTATCATAATTATTATGACTGCGCATTCTACCATAGAAAACTCCATCAACGCTATTAAATCTGGAGCTTATTATTTTATTACTAAGCCTATTGATAATGACCAGCTATTGTTATTGTTAAATACTGCAAATGAAAAGTTAAAAATGCTTCATAAAATTAATCATCTAGAGGTGCATGTAAAAAAGGATATTATTGGGGAATCATCGCATATTAAGGAAATCATGAACATTATAGACAGGATAAAGGATACGGATGCTACAATTCTAATTACAGGAGAAAGCGGTACAGGGAAGGAGCTTATAGCTCAGAAGATTCACCGGTCAAGCAATCGTGCTGATAAGCCATTTGTATCCATAAATTGTGCTGCTATGCCGGGAGAACTTCTGGAAAGTGAGTTGTTTGGATATAAAAAAGGAGCATTTACGGGTGCTTTTAAAGATGAAATTGGAATTATAAGAAGAGCTGATAAAGGAACTCTTTTGCTTGATGAAATAGGCGAAATGGATTTAAGACTGCAATCAAAGCTGTTGAGATTTTTACAAGGAAAAGAAGTAAGACAAATTGGTGATGACAAAGCGTGCAATGTTGATGTAAGAATAATTTGCGTAACTAATAAAAATCTAAAAGCTGAAGTTGAGGCTGGGAGGTTCAGAGAGGATCTTTATTATAGAATAAATGTAATTAATTTAGTAGCTCCTCCTCTTAGGGAACGTATAAATGATTTAAAATATTTAGTACCTTATTTCATTGACAAATACAATATTTCTTTCAATAAAAATATTAAGGGAATTACTGATGAAGCTTATGAAATACTTAGCAACTATAGTTTTAAAGGAAATATAAGGGAATTAGAAAATATTATACAAAGAGCTGTTCTTTTGACTGCTTCTGACTATATTGAACCTGATTTATTGCAAGTTATCCCTCAAAAAATAATAAATAGTTCTAACAAACCTGCTAAAAAATATATTAAGGTATACGAGGGTGAAAACATGAAGGAAATAGAAAAGAAAGTTATAGAGTTTGCTCTCGAGAATAATAATCAGAATAGAAAATGGACTGCTGAAACTCTTGGCATTGGAGAAAGAACATTAAGATATAAAATTAAAGAATATGATTTATAAATAACCCTGCAAAATTTGCACCGTGCAAATTTTGCAGGGTTATTTTTGCAATTTTTGCTGTATAGAGAAATTAAATCTCGCAATAGAGCCATTGATTTCGTTTTCAAAGTTGGCACGGAATGTGCAATATATCAAGCAACTTTATGAGTGCGCAGGGAAAGGAGGGTACACAATAAGCACTGAGCAAAATATAAAGAATTATAATATAAATGGGAGGTATATTAAATGTCTTTTGAAATTATTGAAAATGTTTTTACTATAAAAGCTGATATGACAATGACTACTGCTATGGCAGCTGTATTACTGATTATTGGTTATTTAATCAAGGGTAAAGTGAAATTTTTGGAAAAATACTGCATTCCAGCACCAGTTGTAGGTGGATTTATATTTATGTTAATTACATGGGCGGGTAAGGCTACAGGAGCATTTGCTTTTAATTTTACTACAACACTGCAATCTTTCTTCATGTTAGCCTTTTTTACCACTGTTGGACTTGGTGCAAGTATAGCACTGTTAAAAAAAGGCGGAACTTTATTGATTGTTTATTGGTTAATAGCCGGCGTTGTTTCTATTTCCCAAAATATTATAGGAATTACTATTTCAAGATTAACCGGTATGGAAACAGCCTACGGACTCTTATCAAGTGCTATTACAATGATTGGAGGACATGGTGCCGGTGCTGCATATGGTCTTACTTTTGAAGGTATGGGATATCCTTCAGGACAATTAGTTGGAGCAGCAGCTGCAACCTTCGGATTGATTTCATCTGTTATTGTTGGTGGACCTGTTGCACGTCGTTTAATTGAAAAAAATAACTTAAAACCAGATTACAGTGAAGACCTTGATACAAGTATTACAGAAATAAATGTTGGCAGCGGTGATACTTTGACCGTACTTGATGTTATGAAAAATGTAACTGCTATTCTTGTTTGCATGGCTCTTGGAACTATAGTGTCAGGTTGGATAGGAAAACTAATAGATATGGATTTTCCAACTTACGTAGGAGCAATGTTTGTAGCTGTAATTCTTCGTAATTTAAATGAAAGAACACGTTGGTATAGGTTTGATTATCCATTAGTTGGAGGAATAGGAGATGTTACTCTTGGCCTTTATTTATCAATTGCTATGATGACTTTAAAAATGTGGGAATTAGCAGATCTTGCAGGCCCGATGCTTATAGTATTAATGTGTCAAGTTGTTTTCTTAGTGTTATTTTCATATTTTGTTGTATTCCGTTTGCTTGGAAAAAATTACGATGCGGCTGTAATGTGTGCTGGTTTATTAGGTCATGGTCTAGGTGCAACTCCTACAGCAATAGTTAATCTTACTGCTGTTAATGATCGTTATGGAATGAGTCGTAAAGCCATGATGATAGTTCCAATAGTTGGAGCTTTCTTGGTAGATATCATTTATCAGCCACAAACTGTGTGGTTTATAAAGACTTTTGTTGAAAATTTAGTTAAATAATTTAAAATAGTGATGCCGGCAAAAAACGGCAGAAGATGGAGAAATTTATGAAAAAATTAATGGAATGTGTACCAAATTTTAGTGAAGGTAGAGATGAAGCATTAGTAGAACAAATTATTGATGAAGTCAGAAAAATTGAAGGTATAACAATTTTAGACTATTCATCGGATAAAGACCACAACAGAACTGTTCTTACAATGATTGGTTCTCCAGAACAAGTAAAAGAAGCTGCTATAAATTCTGCAAAAAAAGCTACTGAGCTTATAGATATGTCAAAACACGAAGGCGCGCACCCCAGAATGGGAGCAACAGATGTTATTCCTTTTACACCTGTAGCTTCTGTGACAATAGAGGAATGTGTTAAAATTGCAAAAGAAGTAGGTGCTGAAATAGGAAGTTGGGGTATTCCTGTATATTTATATGAAGATGCAGCAACAAAGCCTAACAGAACAAATCTTACAAGTATAAGAAAAGGCCAATACGAAGGTTTCTTCGAAAAAATCAAAGAAGATGAGTGGAAACCGGATTTTGGGCCTCAAGAAATGAACGCAAAGAGCGGCTGTACAGCAGTGGGAGCAAGAGTTCCTCTAGTAGCATTTAATGTAAATCTAGACACACCAAATGTAGAGATTGCAGATAAAATTGCAAAGCGAGTAAGACATATTGGCGGCGGACTAAGATATGTAAAAGCTATTGGATTAAAACTAGAAGATAGAAATCAAACTCAAGTTTCAATGAATTTGGTTAATTTTGAAAAAACATCGGTTTATCAAGCCTTTGAAATGGTAAAAATGGAAGCAAGAAGATATGGAGTTAATGTAGTAGGCAGCGAAGTTATTGGTACTGTTCCTATGAAATCTCTAATTGATGTTGCAGAGTACTATCTACAAATTGAAAACTTCAATATGAATCAAATATTAGAAAAAAGATTGTTAGATGAGCAGTAAATATTTATAGAGCTATACAGTTTAAGACTCGCCTTTTGGCGAGTCTTAAGCACTATAAAGATTAGAAAACAGTACATAAAAATTGGAGGCATATATGGACTACAAAGATGTATTAGAATTAATTTTGGATACAGATGATGTTACGGTTGGTGGAGGAAGCGCATCAGCTTTATCAGGAGCATTAGCTTGCGGACTTATTGGGATGGTGTGCAAACTGTCTACTAAGAAAGATTTTGGGATTGAAGCAGAAAAACAATTGGAATATGCAAAAGAATTAGAAGAACTTAGAGACAAATTGCTCATGGGCGTATCAGACGATGCAAAAGCTTATGGTGTAATCAGGGATGCATACAAATTGCCAAAAGAGACGGAAGATGAAAAAGAAGCAAGAAAACAAGCTATTGCAAATGCGGGAATAATAGGTGCTTCGACACCAATGGAAAATGCAAAACTTTGCAGAAAAGTATATAATATCGGTATGGAATTACAAGGGAAAACAAACCCTAATTGCATTTCAGATTTAGTTATAGGATGTGAATTTGCAAAAATTGGTACTAACGGATGTTTACTGAACATAGAAGCAAATCTTCCATTAGTAAAGGATAAAACTAAAATTGATGAGTTTAACAAGGCAATGGAAGAGCTGAAAATTGACTAAGTATAGGAGTATGATGTCGCATTTTATGCGACCTTTTCTTTTTGTAAAAGTGATATTCTTCAATCATCAAATAATTGGAGGGTATAAAATGAAACAGAATTTAACGGAATTGGCATTTATATTAGACAGAAGCGGTTCTATGTCAGGTCTTGAGCAGGACACAATCGGGGGCTTTAATTCAATGGTTAGTAGACAGAAAAGTGAAAGTGGAGAGGCTTTTGTGACTACAGTATTGTTTGACAACAATTATGAATTATTACATGACAGGCGTAATATAAGAAACATTAAACCTGATGAACTATTTATAAATTAAAAATTCTATAAAGATTCAAGAAAATTCCATAGAAATAAAATATAAAAAACACAATTTTGTCATAAAACTTCTTTATATTAAGTATATAAAATAAATTTAAGGAGGTCATTAAAATGACAAATATAAAAAAATTAGCAGTACTTGGAGCAGTGGTATTAACAATAGGAGCAACTTCGGTAACGGCATTTGC